>JAIOOZ010000407.1 GCA_021414185.1 Betaproteobacteria bacterium | reverse complement strand
GTCTCTCCTGCGTTTTCGTCTCTCCGGGTTCTAAAGCCCGTCTATTGTCTCTCGCCCGGCGTCTCTCCAGATTCTGAAACCCGTCTCGCGCCCAGCGTCTATCGGGACTTTCCTTCGTCCCGCCTTTCAGTCAGCCCTAATGCCGGCCGCCTTCACCACCGTCGACCAGGTCCCCAGTTCCTTCTTGATGTGAGCGGCGAGTTCGGCGGGCGTGCTGCCGACCGGCTGCGCGCCCACGCCGAGGATTTTTTCCCTGATCTCGGGCAACGCCAGCGCTTTGGTGATTTCCTGGTGCAGCCGGTTGATGACGGGCACCGGAGTTCCCGCCGGGACCACCACACCCTGCCATTCCACCACTTCGTAACCCGGCACGGTTTCGGCGATGGTCGGCACGTTGGGCAAAATCGGATCGCGGCTCAGCGTGCTCACGCCGATGGCAATCAGGCGCCCCGATTTAAAGTGCTGCACTGCCGACGACAGCGACGCCGCAAAAATCGTCGTCTCGCCGCTCAACAACGACGTCAGCGCGGAGCCGGCGCCCTTGTAGGGGACGTGCACCATCTTCACGCCGGTCAGGTGATTGAAATACTCCATGGCGAGGTGGTTCGAGGTCGCATTGCCGCCGGACGCATACAGAATGCCGTTCGGCTTCGCTTTCGCCAGCGCGATCAGTTCCTTGATCGAGCGCACCGGCACCGACGGATGGATTGCGAACACGTGCGGCACGCGCGTGACGAGGGTCACTGGTGCGAGGTCTTTCTCGGAATCGTACGGCAGCTTGGAAAGTATGAACGGGTTGCACACGAACGAGAGCGTCGCGATACCCAGCGTATAACCATCGGGCGGAGACTTGGCGACCATTTCCATGCCTATGGTCGCGCCGCCGCCGGGACGGTTGTCGACGACCACCGATTGGCCGAGCTGGTCCGCCAGGCGCGGCGCGAGTATGCGGAACACCACGTCGGTGGAGCCGCCGGCCTGAAACGGCACAATGATGCGTATCGGTTTTTGCGGATAATTTTGCGCGGCGGCAGTGCCCGCGCACATCAGCAACGCGGACAACAAAGAATACAGCACGCTATTTGAGACGAAATTCATTTTTATCTCCTGATTCGGTTTCGCCGCTCGCGCAGAGTGGAATAGCCACTTGCGCCCTCACGCTCTCACG
>JAIOOZ010000406.1 GCA_021414185.1 Betaproteobacteria bacterium | reverse complement strand
GGCGGCAATGCGATAGACGCCGGCGTCGCGGCCGGCATCGCGGTCGGCGTGCTGCAGACCGACCGCGTCAATTTCGCCGGCGTTGCACCGATGATGATTTATCTCGCCAAACAGCGCGAAGTCATCAATATCGACGGGCTGGGCACCTGGCCGCGCGCCGCCTCCATTGACGTATTTACCCGGCAGTACGGCGGCAAGATGCCGCCGGGCATCCTGCGCACGGTGATGCCGGCTGCGCCTTACGCGTGGATCACGGCGCTGGAAAAATACGGCACGCTGAGTTTTGGCGAGGTGGCCGCGGCTGCGATCCGTTTTGCGCGCGACGGTTTCGCGATGCACGGATTCATGGCCGACTACATCGAAGAAAACCAGGAGTCGTATCGCCGCTGGCCGTCGAGCGCGGATGTGTTTCTGCCGGGCGGCAAGCCGCCGAAGGTCGGCGATCTGTTCATGCAGCGCGACCTCGGCCGCACCATCCAGTACATGGCAGACCAGGAGAAGGCGCATGCGGGCAAGGGACGCGTCGCCGGCTTGCACGCCGCGCGCGATGCTTTCTACAAGGGCGACATCGCCGCGCTGATTGCCAAATATCACAGCGCAAACGGCGGCTGGGTCACCATGCAGGATCTCGCCGACTATAAAGTGAATTTCGAGCAGCCGCTCACCACGCGTTTCGGTGACATCGACTTGTATACCTGCGGTCCCTGGTGCCAGGGGCCGGTGCTTGCGCAGGCGCTCAATATCGTGTCCGGCTTCGATTTGCGCGCGCTCGGCCACAATTCGCCGCAATACATACATGTGCTGACGGAGGCACTGAAACTTTCGTTCGCCGACCGCCAGCGTTATTACGGCGATCCAAAATTCGTCAAAGTGCCGATCGACACGCTGATGTCGATGACTTATGCCGACGCGAGGCGCAAGGCCATCGATCCGCGCAAAGCTTCACCCGGTATGCCCGAGGCGGGCGATGCCGGCGGTGCAGCATCACCCAAACAGAAATTGCCGCAGGCGGCACGCGGAGAGCCGGCGCCGCTTGCCGATACTTCGTATGTATGCGCGATCGACAGCGAGGGCAACGCATTCTCCGCGACACCCAGCGATGGCTCGTCGTCGACGCCGGTGATTCCGGGAACCGGTCTGTGCCCGTCTTCGCGCGGTTCGCAATCGTGGTGTGACCCCGCGCATCCGGCAGCGGTGGCGCCGGGCAAACGGCCGCGTCTCACGCCGAGTCCTGCGCTCGCCATGCGCAACGGCAGGGTCTACATGCCTTTCGGCACGCCCGGCAACGACATCCAGCCGCAGGCGATGCTGCAGGTTTTCCTCAACGTCAACGTGTTCGGCATGGAGGTGCAAAGCGCTATCGAGGCACCGCGCTTCGCGAGTTACAGTTATCCGTCTTCGTCCGCGCCGCATGCCTATCATCCGGGACGGCTCAATCTCGAAAGCCGCATTCCGAAGTCGACCGGCGACGAACTGGAGAAACTTGGC
>JAIOOZ010000405.1 GCA_021414185.1 Betaproteobacteria bacterium | reverse complement strand
CACCGCAGGTTGTGGTGGAGCCGGTTAAACCGGTATCTCCGCCGGCCGTTATTGCAGCGGCGCCTAAACCGGAACCTGCGCCCGCTCCCAAGCCGCAGCCCGTAGTCGAACCGGTGAAGGAACAGGTTGCGCCGCCGCCTGTAGTTGCGGTCAAGCCGATTGAAAAACCAATGCCGGAGATAGTCGCTGCTGCACCGGCAGTTCCGGAGTCAGTGAAACCTGAAGTAGCGCCGGCTGCACCTGCCGTGATCGCCGCGCCTGCTCCAGCGCCGCGCTTGGTTGATGCCCCTCGTCCGGCTGTAGTAGAAAAACCAGTGCCGGAGATGATTGCTGCGGCGCCGGTAAAGCCGGAGCCAGTGAAGCCTGTTCCAGCGCCACTTGCCCCTGCCGTGATTGCGGAGCCTGCTCCCCCGGCACCGCGCGTGGTCGAAGCGCCGCGCCCGGTCGTAGCGGAAAAGCTCGCGCCGGAAGTGATTGCGGCGGCACCGGTCGAACCAGTGCCGACCGCGCCTGAAGCCGCGCCGGTTGCTCCTGTTCCGCCTTTAGCAGTTACTCCTCCAAGCGTCGCGCGTGTTGAGCCGACGGCGCCCGTGGCACCGGCCCCCGTAATTGCCGCGGCACCGCGACCCCAAGCGGCGCCGCAACCAGCGGTTGAGCCAGCGAAGGAGTTGGTTGCGGCTAAGCCTGAGATTGCACCTACGCCAATAGTGCCGCCGGTAGTGGCGGAAAAACCGGTTGAGAAACCCGCGCCCGAGATCATCGCTGCGGCGCCGGCTAAACCTGAACCGGTCAAACCCGTGCAGGCGCCGGTCACGCCTGCGCTCGCTCCCGAGCCAGTTCAGCCTCCCCGCACTGTGGAAATAGTGGCGCCCATTACAATCGAACCAGTCAAGCCTGCGCCTGTCGTGACGGCCATTGCGGAGCAACCTGCGCCGCCTCCCGTGAGCGCGCCGAAGGCCGAAGTTTTGCCGGTTGTTAAGCCTGATGTGACGCCGCCTGAGGTCATCGCGGAAAAACCTGCGTTGTCGCCGCGTGAAATCGAGGTCGCGCCTGCGCCGACGCCCGTACCAAAACTTGAACCAAAACCGGCGGGGCGGCACCTGTGCCGGCTGAAGTGGTGGTGCGTCCGTTCAGCGGAGCGTTGGCGACCGCGCCAGAACCGCGTGAGCCGGCAGAAGTTAAGCCTGCGACGGAACGTGCGCCGGTCAGGCCATTGCAGGATCGCCCATCTGTGGCGGGGCAAGAACCGACCCCGCGTGTGACCGATGCTGGCGAGCCCAAGCCCGCGGCGAAACCGCCGTCAGTCGTGGTCGAGGCCGTTCCTGCGGCCCCGCCTCCGGTTGTGGCAGAAGCGCCTGCGGTCGCCGATCCTGCGGCAGCCGCGGCGCTGAAGTTTGATATTGACCGCTACCTGGTCGAGGGAAACACGTTGCTAAACGCCACCGCGATCAGCAGAGTGTTGGGCACTTACACCGGCAAGCAGAAAGATTTTGCCGACGTTCAGCGCGCGCTGGAAGCATTGCAAATCGCCTACCAGAAAGCGGGCTGGGGCGCGGTACAGGTGACTTTGCCCGAACAGGAGCTGGAACGCGGGGAGGTGCGGTTTGAAGTGGTCGAGACCCGCATCGGCAAGATCGAAATCCAAGGCAATGAATACTACAACGAAGCAAATGTACGCAGAAGCGTACCTGCGCTGAAGTCGGGCGAGACGCCAAATTCGCTGGCCATTGCGCGCAGCCTCAAGGTCGCCAACGAGAACGCCGCCAAGCAGACGCAGGTATCGCTGAAAGCAGGCAGCAAGGACGGCGAAGTCGATGCCACGATCAAGGTGGTTGATGACAACCCGCGCAAGTACAGCGTCAGCATGGACAATACGGGAACCAGCAATACAGGACAATTGCGCCTTGGATTCGGATTCCAGCACTCCAACGTGTGGAACCGTGACCACCAGTTCACGTTTCAGTACATTACGAATCCCGATCACGTCAACAAGGTTACGGTCCTCGGTGCGGGTTACCGTATTCCGCTTTACGAGCGCGGGGATTCAATTGACCTTATTCTGGGCTATTCGGATGTGGATTCGGGCACGGTGCAGCAGCTCTTCAATGTTAGCGGTGCAGGCCTGATCGTGCTTGGCCGCTACAACCGTTATCTAAACCGCATCGATGACTACGAGCACAAGCTTACGTTCGGTATCGACTACAAGGCCTTCCAGAACCGGGTATTGATTGGCAATACCGCTTTGGTTCCGGACATTACGTTGCATCCGGTCAGCCTCTCTTACAGCGGGGAATTGAAGCGGGACCAGAATGCGTTCAATTTTTACGCGAGCCTCACCTACAATCCGTTTCAGGGCGGCAACGATGCGGCGCAAAGCGATTTCGCGGCATCGCGCGGCAGCGGCGGCGGTGCTTCTGCAGAATACGTAATCTGGCGGTATGGCCTGAATTACCAGCGGTTGTTGACCGATGACTGGACGTTGCGCGTGTCAGCGAATGCGCAAACCACGCGCAACGCACTGGTAGCGGGTGAACAGTTCGGTCTCGGCGGCGCCAATAGCGTGCGCGGATTCAATGAGCGTACTTACTCTAACGACAAAGGCCATCAAGCGTCGGTTGAACTCTACACCCCCGACCTCGCGGGCAAACTCGGCTTCGAAGGCGGGCGCCTGAAGTTGCTGGCGTTTTATGACACCGGCAGTCTGTCCAGAAATTTTTTGCAGGTGGCTGAGCAGACGGGCGTAAGCGTGGACAGCATCGGCGTTGGATTGAGAATGACGTTCCGCGAAAAATTCAACCTGCGCATGGATTATGCGCAGGTCATGCATGACGGCGGCCAGGACGCGGGCATTCGCGACGGGCGGCGTAATTCCAATACCTTCCATGCCTCGGCCGTTTTTGTTT
>JAIOOZ010000404.1 GCA_021414185.1 Betaproteobacteria bacterium | reverse complement strand
GTCGTTACGGACGATTTCGTACACGCCTGCCGGGCAATAACGCTGCTCGGGCGCGTCGTACAGCGCGAGATTGACGTTGACCGGAACCGACGCGTCTTTCAGCGTCAAATGGCACGGCTGGTCTTCGCTGTGATTGGTGTTAGAAATAAATACCGAAGACAGACGATCGAACGTAAGCACGCCATCAGGCTTGGCATAGGCGATAGGCGCGACGTCGGTTTTTTTAACGAGCGTTTCGTTGTCGGCATGATCGTGGTGCAGCGTCCACGGCGCGCGGCCACCGAACAAGACCTGGTCGATACCGACCATCATGGTGCCGGTGTACAGCCCTTTGCTCATCCACGGTTTGAAATTGCGCGCGCGATGCAGTTCGTCGTACAGCCAGCTTTGTTTGAATGCTTCGGGATAGCTCGCCAATTCGTCGGATGTGCGGCCGGCGGTGACCGCTTCAAACGCCGATTCCGCGGCGAGCATGCCGGACTTGATCGCGCAGTGACTGCCCTTGATGCGCGATGCATTGAGAAAGCCCGCATCATCGCCGACGAGGCAGCCGCCGGGAAATACCAGCTTGGGCAGCGCCTGCAGGCCGCCGGCAGTGATTGCGCGCGCGCCGTAGGCAACGCGCTTGCCGCCTTCGAGAAACACGCGGATCTTCGGATGCGTTTTGTAGCGCTGAAACTCCTCGTAAGGGCTCAGGTAAGGATTGGTGTACCCGAGGCCGACGACGTAGCCGATGGCGATCAGGTTATTTTCCATGTGATACAGGAACGAGCCGCCGTAAGTGCCAGCATCGAGCGGCCAGCCAGCGGTGTGTACCACGAGCCCCAGCTGATGCTTTTCGGGTTTGATCTCCCACAGTTCTTTCAGGCCGATGCCGTAGACCTGCGGGTCGACGCCGTCGCGCAATTTAAAACGTTCCTGCAACTGCTTGCCGAGATGGCCGCGGCAGCCTTCAGCAAAGAACGTGTACTTGGCATGCAGTTCCATGCCGCGCTGAAAGGCCTCGGTGGGTTTGCCGTCCTTGCCCACGCCCATGTCGCCGGTGGCGACACCTTTGACGCTGCCGTCATCGTTGTAAAGCACTTCAGCCGCGGCGAAACCCGGAAAAATTTCCACGCCCAGGCTTTCGGCCTGCTGGCCGAACCAGCGACATAGGTTGCCCAGGCTGATCACGTAATTGCCGTGGTTCTGAAAACATCCCGGCAGCAGGAAATTCGGCACTTTGAACGACGATTTCTCGGTGAGGAACAAAAAGCGGTCTTCGCTCACCGGCGCGTTGAGCGGGGCTTCCAGTTCTTTCCAATTGGGAAACAGTTCAACCATCGCACGCGGGTCCATCACGGCGCCCGAGAGTATGTGCGCGCCGACTTCGGAGCCTTTTTCGATCACGCAGACGCCGATTTCCTGGCCGCGTTCCACGGCGAGTTGTTTTAAACGGATGGCTGCCGCGAGGCCGGCAGGCCCGGCGCCGACAACGACTACGTCGTATTGCATCGATTCGCGTTCGCTCACCGTGTGTTCCTCGTGTGTCGTCAAATCAGAAGGTGATTTTATACCGCCGGGCCGTGCCGTGGAAAATCAGGCGTGTTGCAGAATATGCTGAGCGCAGGTGATGCCGCTTCTTACGGCTGATTCGATGGTCGCCGGGTAGTCGCTGGCCGTGTAATCGCCCGCGAGATAAAAATTGCCGAGCGGAGTGATTTGCGGCGGCCGCCTCACGCCCGGCGTGCACGCGAAGGTCGCGCGTTTTTCCGCGATCACGCGCGTCCACAGCGGGTCGGGCAGGGCGCCGACCTGCTCCTGCAGTTCGCGGTGCACGCGCAAACCGAGTTCTTCCTGGGTCAGGTCCTGGTGTTCGCCGGCGGCACTGATCACGGCGCCGACGAGGCCGCGCTGCCCGCACAGGGTCTCGCGGTCGAACACCCAATGCACGAGGCCGCGCGTCAATCCGAGCATGGGCGAAGGCAGTTTTACCGGCGCCGGATACTGCAGCCACACCGAATGGATGGGTTGGTAAAGCAGGCGCTCTATAGTGGTTGCGATTTCGGATAGTGCGGTGATGCCGATCAGAAAAGCATTCACCTGGTGCGGCGAGATGGCGCAGATGACGTGGCTGAAGCTCGCACGCTGGTTGTTTGCCGTGATTTCGAAGCCGGCGGCGAGCGGATCAATCGCTGTTACGCGTTGCGAGCGCAGCACTTTGCCGCCGCGCTGTTCGACGAAAGTTGCTGCGGGATCTGGAAACAAAGCGGACAAATCCACGCGCGCAAGCACGAGATCGCTTGCGGCGCGGCCGGCATCAAGACTGTCGCGCAGCACATTCAGGAACACCTGCGCGGAGGCGCCGGCAGGCGGCGTATTGAGCGCCGCGACGCACAAGGGGCGCCACAGAACGCGGCGGAGTTTCTCGCTTTGGCTATGCTGCTTGAGCAGCAGCTCGACGCTGATGTCTTGGGCGAGCGTAAAACGGGTCGCGCGCAGCGCAGCCAGAAAACGGGCTGCAGAGACTTTCTCCGCGATGCTGAGGCCGTCTGCGCGCAGCAGGCCGATCAGCAAATGCAATGGCGCCGGCAGGCGCGCCGCGCGCAGATGAAATTCATCCTGCACGTGCCACGCGAGCGGCAAGCGCAGCAATGCCTGCGCGTGCGCCGGGTTTACGAGCTCTATCAGGCGCAGCGTTTCGACATACGCGCCGATCAGGATGTGCAGCCCGTTATCGAGCGCAACGTCGCGGTAATCGACCCGTCGCGCGCGTCCGCCGAGCTGGCCGGCGGCTTCGAACACGGTCACTGGCACGCGCTGCTCCGCGAGCGTGGCCGCAGCTGCCATGCCGGCGTAACCGCCGCCGATGACCGCGACGTGGGTCATCTTGATGGCGCGCGCGCCGGCGTCGGCATGCCGCAGCGCAAAGCGGCGCAAATCAGTTGCGGATCGATGCTGCCTCCAATTCGCCTAATCGAGTTTCAATCCGGTGTCGCGTATGAATTTGGTCCATTTCGCGACTTCGCCGCGCATGAACGCGCTGACCTCGGCGGGCGTAGAACTGGAGGATTCCAGTCCCTGCGCCGCGAGCTTCACCCGGATGTCGGGCAGCTTCAGCATGCGGTTCGTCTCGGCGTTGAGTTTGTCGATGATGTTCTTCGGCGTGTGCGCAGGCGCCAGCAATGCATACCACTGGATGACTTCGAATCCAGGCAGGCCTGCCTCGGCTACGGTGGGGAGTTCCGGTGCCGCGCTTGCGCGGGCCTTGCTCGTAACGGCCAGTGCCCGCAAGCGGCCGGAACGCGCATGCGCAAGCGCAGCCGGCATGCTGGGGAACATGATCAGCACCTGCCCGCCGAGCAGGTCGGTGACGCCAGGTGCTGCGCCTTTGTAGGGGATATGCGTCATTTCGACGCCGGCCATGTATTTGAACATCTCGGCCGCAAGATGCGGGGCGCTGCCGTTGCCGGCGGACGCGTAATTCACCTGGCCGGGACGGGATTTGAGGAACTGGATCAATTCGCTTACGGATTTTGCTGCAACGCTGGGGTGCACGACCAGTATGTTGGGTGCCGTGCCGAGCATGGATATCGGCGCAAAATCGTTGATCACGTCGTATGGCAATTTTTTGATGGCGGGATTGATGCCATGCGAGGCAGTGTAGGCCACGATCAGCGTGTAGCCGTCCGGCGCAGCCCTCGCGGCAAGTTCGCTGCCTATGGTTCCGCCCGCGCCCGCGCGGTTGTCGACTATGAACGGTTGCTCGAAGCGATCACTGAACTGCTGGGCGATCAGGCGCGCAAGCAGGTCGGAACCGCCGCCGGGAGTCACCGGCACGATGATGCGTATCGGCTTGTCTGGATACTGGGCGGCCGCAGCATACGACGCCGCAAGCAGGGACACGACCGCAAGAACGGCGGCGCGTTTGCGTGCCGGTTTTTTAGAACGCATAGCGCCGCAGGCCACCGTCCACCGGCATGACGGCTCCCGTGATGTAACCGGCAACCGGTGAAGCGAGAAACACGGCGAGGCACGCGAGTTCTTCCGGTTCGCCGTAGCGGCCTATCGGAATTTCCTCTTTCGATTGTTTGGCGCGAAACTCCGGCGTGTATTTGCGGCGGATCTGCTCGCTCATGATGCGGCCGGGCGGAATGCAATTGACTGTGATGCCGTGCTGGCCGACTTCCCGCGACAATCCCTTGGCCCAGCCGTGCATCGCGGCCTTCGCGGGTGTTGCGGCGAGCAAACCATCGGGTTCTGATTTCCCCGTGATATTGATGATGCGTCCCCATTTGTGCTTGATCATGTCCGCGAGCGCGGCGTGCGTGAGCTGGCGCACACGGATGAAATTGAGCGTCATCACCTCGCTCCATTCCGATTCCGGCGCATCGACCGGGATCGGCGGCCGGCTGCCGCCGGCGCAGTTGATCAGGATGTCGATCTGTCCCAGCCCTTTAAGAGCTTCCAGCACGAGCTTTTGCGGCGAGCCTTCTTCCATCACGTCGACGACCGCGATATGCGGCGGCGTGCCGCCTGCAGCGACGATTTCTTTGGCGAGCGCTTCCAGCAGTTCGCGCCGGCGCGCGGCAATGCATATTTTTACGCCCTCGGCGGCGAGTCCCTTGGCTATCGCGCGTCCTATGCCCTGGCTCGCGCCGGTGACGAGCGCGGTTTTGCCTTTCAGTTGCAGATCCATTCCAGTCAGCTCCTTGCAGGAAATTTGATTTAACAAGCGGAATACGCCGATTTTACTTTAAGGATTGCGGATCAGCCCCGCACTAACCTTTCACCCAGGTCCGCCACGCTATCCACAGTTTGCGTAACGGCGTGAGCGAGGTGCGTTGTGTGAGCACCTGCATGCCGTCGGCGCGGATCTCGGCGAGCACGGTCTGATAAATCGCCGCCATCACCAGCCCCGGACGCTGCATCTTGCGGTCGCCGGCGGGCAGCGCGGCAAAAGCGTCGCGGTAATAGCCCAGCGCGCGCTCGGTCTGGAACTCCATCATCTGCCGGAAGTTGTCGCCGGCGCGCGCGTGCATGATGTCGGCGACGGACACGTTGAAGCGCGCGAGCTCGTCGAGCGGCAAATAGACGCGGTCGCGGCGCGCGTCTTCGCCGACGTCGCGGATGATATTGGTCAGCTGAAACGCCATGCCGAGGTTTTCGGCGTAGACGAGCGTGCGCGGATCGGCGTAGCCGAATATCTCTGCTGACAAGAGGCCCACTACGCTCGCCACGCGATAACAGTAGAGCTTCAGCGCGGCGAAGTCCGCGTAGCGATGCTGCGTGAGGTCCATCTCCATGCCATCGATGATTTCCAGCAATCTGGTCTGCGGCAGATTGAAAGGGGTCACCACGTTTGCCAGCGCTTGTGCGACCGGATGGCGGGCGGTGCCGGCATATAGTGCTGCGACTTCGGTGCGCCACCAGGCGAGCTTGGTGCGCGCGATGTCAACGTCGGTGCATTCGTCGACGACATCGTCGACCTCGCGGCAAAACGCGTACAGCGCGGTGATCGCGCGCCGCCGTGCGGGCGGCAGGAACAGAAAGCTGTAGTAAAAACTCGAGCCGCTTTGCGAAGCTTTCTGCTGGCAGTATTGGTCAGGTGTCACGACAGAGCGGGAATCAGGATTCAGGATTCGGGAATTAGCGGAGGGAAAACGTGCGGGCAAACATCAACACCCAGTCTGGCGAGCGTAGCACGGGTCGGTGGCGAAACACGTCGTATCCCGCGTTTTCGATTTTGGCGAGTATGCGTTCGCCGCCGGCGATGATCATGCGCATTTCCAGCCCGATGCGCCCGCCGAGCACGCGTCCGAGCGGCGCGCCGTCGAGCAACATGCGGCGCGTGCGTCCGACCTCGAACGCCATGAATGCGCGCCACGCGTCATTCGCCTCCTGGGCGGCGATTTGCGTTTCGCTGATATGGTAGCGGGCGAGTTCGTCCTGCGGTATGTAGATGCGTCCGTTCGCGTAATCGATGGCGATGTCCTGCAGAAAATTGATGATCTGCAGGGCCGAGCAGATGTTGTCCGACCACGCGTTGTTTCGCGGCGTTGCGGCACCGTAGAGTTCGAGCAGCAGCCGCCCGACCGGGTTGGCGGAGCGCCGGCAGTAGTCGAGCACGTCGGCGAGATCGGCGTAGCGTTTTTTGGTGACGTCCTGCGCGAATGCCGACAGCAGGTCGTGGAGCAGGCTGATGGTTAAACGCTGCTGCGCTATCATCGGCGCCAATTCCTGGAAGAGCGCGATATGCGGCTGCGCGCCGCTCTCTATGCGGCGCAATTCATTGCCGAAGCCGGCGAGCAGATCGAGTCTTTCGCGGTCCGGCAAATCGCCTTCGTCGGCGAAATCGTCGGCCGTGCGCGCGAAGCGGTAGATGAGTTCTACCGGTT
>JAIOOZ010000193.1 GCA_021414185.1 Betaproteobacteria bacterium | reverse complement strand
CATAGGGTCGATCTGCAGCGCGCGCTCGATGATTTGCAGCGGCTTGCCGTCGAGGCGCCGGCCCTGCGCCATCGCCAGCGCGTCGGCGTAATCGGCCAGCAGGTCGGCGTTATCTTTCAGGATTGCCGCCGCGCGCTCGTAGGCTGCGATAGCATCCGCGTAACGCTGCATGACCAGATACGAGCGCGCGAGCAGCGCCCAGCCATTGCCGTCGTCCGGCGCCTGCTCGAGCCGCGCCGCGAGCTTCGCCACCATCGCATCGACTTCCTGCGCCGTCGGCTGTCCGCCGCCGTGGAGGTCCGATTGCGGCGACAGGGCTTCCGGCGTGCCGAATTGCCAGTAGAGTGCGGCCGCGCACAGCGGAATCGAAACCGCCAGCACGATGGCTGTTACGCCGGCGCGCGCCGGCGCTGATGCGGCCGGCGCTACGGCGTCACGCGTCTCCTCGAGCGCGCGGCGTTCCAGATCTTCGCGCGCCTGCCGGTACTGCTGCTGCGACAACGTGCCGGCGGCGACGTCTGCATCGAGCTCCGCCAACTGATCCCTGAGTATCGCAAGGTTGGATGCGCGCGTTTGCACGACCCCGCCCGCGGCCCGGCTGCGCAGGAGCGCCGGCAGCACCCACGCGAGCGCGATTGCGACCATTCCCGCGGCGATCGCCAGGAACCACGTCATTTGCGTTCACCTTCGTTATCGTTGCCGAGCAGCGCCGCCGCCGCGCTCCGCTCACCCGCGGACAACGGCTGCTGCTCGACGCGTTTGCGCCGCGAATTCAGGTAACGCAGCAAAAAGATGATGCCCAGCAGCAGCAGGACCGGCGGGCCGAACCACAGGAAGAGCGTCGTCGCCTTGAGCGGCGGACGGTAAAGAACAAAATCACCGTAACGCTCGACCATGTAAGCCATGATCTGCCCGTCGTCTCTGCCCTGCGCGATCTGCTCGCGGATCTGGCGCCGCAAATCGACCGCCAGCTCCGCGTTCGAATCGGCAATTGTCTGGTTCTGACAGACGAGGCAGCGCAACTCCTCGGCAAGTTGCATGGCCCGCTTGTTCGCCACCGGGTCCTGCGGCATCGGCTGGGCAGATTGCGCGCAGACGGCAAGCGGCATCCACAGCAGGCACAACAGGCACAACAACACGGCCCTCATGATTGATTGAGCCGCTCGACCAGCGGCAGGATCTTGTCTTTGAGCGCTTGCGGCGTGACCGGCCCGATCTGTTTGTAGCGGATGACGCCGGCTTTATCGATGACAAAGGTTTCGGGCACACCGTAGACGCCGTAATCGATGCCGACGCGGCCGTCGCGGTCGACGATGCTCAACGCATAGGGATCGCCAAACTGCTTCAACCAACCGAGCGCGTCGTCGCGCTGGTCCTTGTAGTTGAGGCCGTAAATCGGCACCACGTTGCGCTTCGCGAGTTCCAGCAGCACCGGGTGCTCCTCGCGGCACGACACGCACCACGAAGCCCACACGTTAAGCAGCCATACTTTGCCCAGCATGTCTTCTTTGCCGAGCACTTTGCCGTTCTCATGCAACTGGGCGAGCCGAAACGCCGGCGCGGGCTTGCCGATCAGCGGCGACGGCACTTCGCGCGGGTTGAGTCCGAGCCCGATAGCGAGAAACACCACCAGCACCACGAACGCCGCGAACGGAATCAGATAGCGGTTCATATGGCGATCGCGCTCAACCGGCGACCGGTTGCTTCGTACCGGCGGGGAGAACTTCCGGCTCACTCCGCGCCACGCGCCGGTAGCGGCGGTCGCTGAGTGCCAAGAATCCGCCCAGCGCCATGATGATGCAGCCGCCCCAGATCCACGTCACGAACGGCTTGTGGTAGACGCGCACGCTCCACGCGCCGTCGCTGACCGGCTCGCCCAGCGAAACGTAGAGGTCGCCAAACAGGCCGGTCGAAATGGCGGCCTCGGTCATCGGCATGTTCTGCGCGTTGTAAATGCGTTTCTCGGGGCGCAACACCATCACCTCCCGGCCCTCGCGGCTGACGGACACCTTGCCGCGCGCGGCGCGGTAATTCGGCCCCGTGACGTTCTCCACACCATCGAAGCGGAACGCATAGCCGCCGACCGTGATACTGTCGCCGATCGCCATGCGCACGTCGCGTTCGCTCTCATAGCCTTTCACCAGCGTGACGCCGACGATGAAGACCGCCACGCCCACGTGCGCGAGCAGCATGCCGTAGTAGCTGCGCGGCTGGCTCGCGAGACGCGCGGCCAGGCTGCCGCTGAGTGATGCGAGGCGGGCATACAGATTCATCGCCGTTGAGGTGACGACCCACAACGCGAGCGCGAGACCGAAACTGACGAGCGGCGACCACGCGCCGAGCGCGAACGGCAACACCAGCGCGGTGGCGATGCTGACCGCAAATGCCCACTTCAGCCGCGTCGCCAGGTCCGGCAGGCTCGCCTCTTTCCAGCGCGCGAGCGGGCCTATCCCCATCAGGAAAATTGCCGGCGTCATCAACGGCACGAACACGCTGTCGAAATACGGCGGGCCCACCGAGATTTTGCCGAGATTCAGCGCATCGAGGAACAGCGGATAAAGCGTGCCGAGCAACACCGAACCCGCCGCCACCAGCAGCAGCGCGTTGTTCGCGAGCAGCATCGATTCGCGCGAGACCACCGCGAAGTCGCCGCCGAGCCCGACGCGCGGCGCGCGCCATGCGAAGAGGATCAGTGAACCGCCGATCACCACCACGAGGAAGGCGAGGATGAAAATGCCGCGCTTGGGGTCGGTCGCAAATGCATGCACCGACGTCAGCACGCCGGAGCGCACGAGAAACGTGCCGAGCAGGGAGAGACTGAACGCGCAAATCGCGAGCAGCACGGTCCAGCTTTTAAAACCGCCGCGCTTTTCAGTCACCGCCAGCGAATGCACGAGCGCGGTGCCAACCAGCCAGGGCATGAAGGACGCGTTCTCGACCGGGTCCCAGAACCACCAGCCACCCCAACCCAGCTCGTAATACGCCCACCAGCTGCCGAGCATGATGCCGATGGTGAGAAAGCACCACGCCAGCGTCGTCCACGGGCGCGACCAACGCGCCCACGTCGCATCGAGCCGGCCACCGAGCAAGGCGGCGATCGCGAAAGCGAAGGCCACCGAGAAGCCGACGTAGCCCATGTACAGCATCGGTGGATGGATCACCATGCCGGGATCCTGCAGGAGTGGATTGAGGTCGCGGCCGTCGGCGGCGGCCGGGAACAGCCGATCGAACGGATTCGACGTCAGCAGCATGAACAGAATAAAGCCCACGCTGACGAGCCCCATCACGCCCACCACGCGCGCGGCCATCTCGTCGGGCAGGTGGCGGCTGAACACCGTCAGAACGACCAGGCCAGGCAGCCGAACGCGATCGCGACGAAGGTGAATTGCCCCTGCGCCGCCGGGCGCGCCAGCGCCATCCACGCGCGGTTGCCGCGCGCAGCACCCACAATCGGCAATACGCCCTGCGTAAGCGCCAGCAGGAGCGCGAGTATCAATGCGAACTGGCCGATTTCAGGAATCATCTCCGTCCTTACTTGGTGATCACGGTTTTTTGCGCTTTTTGCGCCTGTTCGATCGCGTGTTTGGCATCGGGCGGCATGTAGTTTTCGTCGTGCTTGGCGAGCACCTCGGTCGCGGCGAACGCGCCGTCCGGCCCGAGCCGGCCCTGCGCGACGACGCCCTTACCTTCCTTGAACAAATCCGGCAGGATGCCCGTATAAACCACCGGGATGGTTTTCACGGTATCGGTGACGCGGAAATGCACTGTCAGCCCGTCGTTCTCCCGCTTGACGCTGCCGGTCTCGACCATGCCGCCGATGCGAAATGCCTTGCCGCGCGGGGCCTCGTTCGCGACCACCTGGCTGGGGCTGAAGAAGAATACGAGGTTGCTCTGGAATGCGTTCAATACCAATGCCGCCGCGACGCCCAGCGCCGCGAGGCTGGCGGCGATGATGGCCATGCGTTTATGTCTGGGTTTCATCGATTGAAGAGGCGCGCAGAGGCTCGGACAACGCGATATGACTGCTATTCCACGTCAACCGCGCGTTGCTGGCAAAGCATTTATTAAGATGAGTCAAGGGCGCATTTTACCGGATTCGCACCGGCATGCGAGCAATAGAAAAGCCGGCTTGCGCCGGCTTTTCAAGCAAACCGAAGAACTCTTATTGCTTCGACTTGGAGTGAAAAAAAGTTACCCCCGCCCGCTGCGGGCGGGGGCCTTCACGTTACGGCAATTTGACCGCCTGTATATCCGCCTTCGCGCCAATCCCGAGGGTCTTGCCGAACGACACGTGATGGCCGCGTGTCGTGATATTGTCGTCATGTACCGCGAAGCCAACGTTGTAGACGCCGCCTTCCTTCAACGATTTGTCGTCGTCGTTGGCAAGGCCGAGCGGACGGATGACCACGACCGTCCACATGCCGTCCTTCCAGCTCGCAATCGAGTTGTTGTCGGCGGCGGAGCCCTTGGCGCCTTCACGGCTGAGCACGTAGTCGGGAATCAGGTCGCCTTCCTTCCAGCCCGCGTTGGGGTCGAACGGCACCGCATTCTGCTCGCGGATCAGGAAGTGGTCGCCTTTACGCAAATCTTTTTCCGTGATGGATTTGTAACCGACCTTCTTCGCGTCCCACATGAACTTCGGCTCGTGCGTCTTCGCGTCCGCGTTGCCGGCGAACATGTCCGCACCCGCATCCGACAGGCGAAACTCGAGAACGTAACCATCATCGGTCATGCCCACTCCGTGCGAGCGGTGAGCGCGCCACTGTATGAGGTCGACGAAACCACCCGCTGCTTTGATCTTGTTGATCTCCTCTACCGACTTGCCCGTCTTCCAGTCCGACGGATCGCTGCGGGTGGCGGGCAAATACTTGCGCACGTCACCTTTCTTGATCGCCGTCA
>JAIOOZ010000192.1 GCA_021414185.1 Betaproteobacteria bacterium | reverse complement strand
GCAGGAGTTTGCGACCGAAGCGGCGTGGGGCTCGATCTGGACGCGCCCCGGCCTGCCGCGCAAGACGCGCAGCCTGCTCAACATCGCGATGCTCGTCATCATGAACCGCCAGCACGAGCTGAAGCTGCATATCCGCTCGTCGTTCACCAACGGCGTGACCAAGGATGAAATCAAGGAAGTGCTGCTGCAGGTCGCCGCGTACGCGGGCGTGCCGGCCGGCATCGATGGTTTTCGACTCGCGCGCGAAGCATTTGCCGAGATGGACGCGGCAAAGAAATAAGCTTGCAGAATTGCGGCCGCGGCTGGCCATTAACCATCTGACCCGGGTCATCGGGCCGTTGGTATTCGGCTTCCCGGGGGTGCCCATTTGGCCTCCTGGTGGTGTTCCCGGGCAACGCCGCCCTGCTGGGCGGCGGCGGGGTCGTGACCGGCGCGCGCGCGGGCAGGCGGGCCCCCCTGCCTAGGGCTGTCAACTGCCGGCGGGGACGTGCGTTATATGCTCATCCGGACCACCGGATTAACCAATGGAGAGAACAACATGAACAAGCTGTTAGCTACCCTGATTGCGGCTGCATTTGCCGGCACCACCCTGACCGCGGTTGCGGCCGATGCGCCTAAAGCTGCCCCGGCGGCCCCTGCGAAAGCGGAAGCCCCGAAAGCAGAAGCGCCGAAAGCTGCCCCGGCGGCCCCCGCGAAAGCGGATGCCCCGAAAGCGATGACCAAAGAAGAGAAAAAAGCCGCGGCGAAAGCCAAAGCCGACGAGAAGAAAGCCGCCGCGAAAGCCAAGGCTGAAAGCGAAAGCCAAAGCCAAAGCCGATGCCAAAGCAGCGAAAGCCGCCAAAGCAGATGCGCCGAAAGCCGACGCACCGAAAGCAGCCCCGGCAGCTCCCGCGAAAGCAGAAACGCCGATGAAGAAGTAATTTCGCCTCGCCCTTGCAAGGGGGCGAACGAAGCAACGCAAAAAGGCGGGGGCCTCCCCGCCTTTTTGTTTGTACGGCGCCGCCGTGCCGCGGCGCAATTTGCTAATATCCGGCGTTTCGCAGACCCAGGAACAGCAAACAATGAAAGCACTCGTCGTCAGAAAATTCGGCGCGTCCGACGCGCTGCAAGTCGAAGAGTGGAGCGTGCCGGCGCCTGGCGCGGGTGAAGTGCTCGTCGACGTGCACGCCGCGGGCATCAATTTTCCCGACCTGCTGGTGATCGACGGCAAGTACCAGTTTCTGCCGCCGCTGCCGTTCGTGCCCGGCAAGGAGTGCTCCGGCATCATCAATGCGGTGGGCGCCGGCGTGACTGCGGTCAAACCCGGCGACCGCGTGATGGTGCAGGTCGAATACGGCGCTTACGCGCAGCAGGTGACGACCAAGGCGGTCAACTGCCACGTGCTGCCCGCCGCGATCAGCTTTCCCGAAGCTGCGGCGATGGGCCTTACCTACAACACCGCGCACTTCGCGCTGGTCGAGCGCGCGCAAATGAAGCCGGGCGAAATCGTGCTGGTGACGGGCGCCGCGGGTGGCGTAGGGCTGGCGACCGTGCAGGTCGCCAAAGCGCTGGGCGCGGTGGTGCTCGCCGCCGTCAGCAGTCCGGACAAGGCGGCCGCGGCGAAAGCGGCCGGCGCGGATCACGTCATCGATACGAGTGTCGCGGACCTGCGCGAAAAACTGCGCGAGCAGGTGTTCGCGGCGGTGGGCAAGCGCGGCGTCGATATCGTGGTCGACAACGTCGGCGGCGACGTGTTCGATGCCTGCATGCGCACGGTCGCCTGGTGCGGCCGCATGGTCATTGTCGGTTTCGCCGGCGGGCGCATTCCCGAGATCAAGGCCGGCCACCTGCTGGTAAAAAATATCGCGGCGATCGGCCTGCAGTTCAGCGACTACCGCGACCGCGAACCCGAGAAATGCCGCGTGGTGCGCCAGCAGCTGTTCGATCTTTACAGCGCGGGGAAGCTCAAGCCGTATGTGATGGCGACGTTTCCGCTCGAACGCTACGCCGAGGCGCTGGCGCTCGTCAAAGGGCGCAAGGTAATCGGCAAGGCAGTCTTGACGACGGCCTGAAGGACGGTGCTGCCGCGCGCTTCAGGCAGTGCGGCGAAAGCGCAACGACACGGTGACCGCCGCTGCGATCGTGCACAGCACGAACACCCCCGTCATCAACAGGAACGGCGGATTCTCGAGCTGCGGTGGCACGCGGGTGTTCGCCTGCGCGATCAACCAGTGCATGCCGGCGAAAAACAGTGGCGCCGTGCTGCCGAAAATCAGCGTGTGGCGCTCGAGGTAGGCAAGCACCTGCGGACGGCGTTCCGGGGTGAGCCAGTAGTCGCGGTTGGGGATGCTGATGAAACGAGGCCGGACGCGCGGCAGCCATACCTGGACCGCGAGCAGGGCGAACGGCAAGGCGAGGGTGCCGAAAGTCATGAGGGCCCGATAGGCGTCGCGCGACATGTAGGAGGTGGCGTGGCCGTCCGTGTTGAATTTCGAGGCGACGGGATCGGGCAATTGACCGGACGTCAAATAGACGAACGCCGTCGAACCGATAACGATTGCGGCAAACAACAGGCGCAGCAGGGTGGTGGGCATGGCGGACTCGCTTATTTTGTCTGTGGAAACGCGCCGACCAGCGCAGCACCGGCATCGGTGGCGTTTTCCAGGTTCATGATCGCAGCGGCCAGTTTGTCGGCATCTGCGCGTTTTGCGCCGGCACCGAACTCCAGACAGCCGCGGAATTTGTCGAGGAACTCGGCTTCGCTCATCGGCTCCTGCGGGCTGCCTTTGGCCGTTTCGCATCTGACTTCGATCACGCGGCCGTCGTTGAGTGTGACCTTGACGCGCGCCGGCTCGATTGCCGTGGGGTCGATCGTGGGGTCGTCCACCGTGCGGGTCCTCCCGGCAAGCGCCACCACTGCGGGATCGCTGATCGCCGGTTTCTGATAGCTCCGCAAATCGATGCGCGCATCGGTCAGCGCGCGCGCAAAACTGTAGGCGGCGTTGAACTGGGCGTGCACCACCGAATCGCGCCTGACATCGTACGGTTCGCCGACCGTCAGCCAGTTGACGTTGCCCATGCCGATTTCGGCTTCGCGGACGTCGCCGGGTTTCACGCCCTGGTCGCGCAGCTTGATGGCAAGTCCGATCGCCGTGTGGTTGCAGCGGCAGCACGGATAGGGCTTGAAGCTGTATTCCGTGATGCGCCAGTGGCTGCCGAGTTTATCGGTAATCAGTTCGGTTTTTACTTCATCGCGTTCATACAGCGCGAACAGGCCGGCGTTGCCTTCGAGCGGGCGGCGCGTGCCGGTCAGCCCGTCGGCGGCGAGAAAGGCACCGAGCACCGCCGCGCGCGCGGCGAAGCCCGCGCCGAGCCGTTTGGAGAGCACGCCATCGCGCATGCTTTGCGCCGAGCCGCTGGTCTGGTGAAACGCCATTCCCAGCGCGTTGCGCATGCCTTCGGCGTCGCGCTTGAGCAGGCTTGCCGCGCCGAGACTTGCCGCGAGCGTGCCGAACACCATGGTCGGATGCCAGCCTTTGCCCAGGCTGTTGTAGCAGGCGAGCCCGAGACGCGCGTGCAATTCGGTGCTGATGGCGTAGGCGAGCAGGAAATCCTTGCCGCTGACTTTGCCGCTCATTTGGCTTATATCTTCGGCGGTGGCGAGCAATGCCGGCAGCACCACGCAGTTGGAGTGCACCCGCGCCGGATCGTGCTGGTCGTCGAAATCGAGGGCATGCGCGGCAGCGCCGTTGGCGAGAGCTGCGGTCGGTGGCGAATAGCGGCGCTTGCCGATGAGGCCGGTGGCCGAACCGGTGGTTTCCCATTTCGACAGCCGCTGATTGAGTTCTCGAATACCGGGGGCATTGGGCGCACCGGCAATTACGCCCAGAGTGTCGATCAGGAAAAACTTCAGCGTGCGCACGACTTCCGCGGGCAAATCCTCGTAACGCCAGCGCGCGAGCTGCTCGCACAGCCTTAACGAGTAATCGTCGGCGAGCGGCGGTGCCGGGGCGGCGGCTGGTTTCAGCGAAGTTACGGTCGGCATGGCGGGTGTCCTGTCGGATGGATGCGCGGTTCACGCAGCGGCAAGCGGCTGACGCTTGTGCTTATTATAGGCCGGCCCGCGCGCCGCGGCGAAGAGCAGGTCCACGTAGGCCGCAGCGGCGGGCGACAGCGGCCGGTCGATGCGCGTGATGATGCCGATGATGCGCGCCGGGCGCGGGTCGTTGATGCGGCCCGCGTGCAGGCCTTTCATATTGAGTTCGTCGAGCACCATGCGCGGCAGGACGGTGACGCCGAGCCCGGCGCGTACCATGCTCAAGGCGGTCACCATGTTGGCGACTTCGTAATCGGGTTCGCGCGCGATGCCGGCTGCGGCAAAGCCGTGGGCGGCCAGCTCGCGCACGCTCGACTGCTTGGGCAGCAGCACCAGCGGCCCGGCCGCAAGGTCGCGCCAGGTGACGCGGCGTTTGGCCGCGAGCGGGTGGCGCGCCGGGTAAATCGCCTGCAATTCGTCGTGCAGTAATTCGCGAAACGCCAGCTCCTTGTGCGGGGTTTTCAGCGTGCCGATGCCGAAATCGACCTCGCGGTGCAGCAGCTTGTCCGTGATGTTGAGGTCCTGGTCTTCGATCAGGCGCACGGTAATCGCCGGGTACAGCGCCGTGAACTGCGCGAGCGCCGTCGTCACCAGGCCGAAGGCCACCGACGGCAGCGAAGAAAACACGATGCGTCCGCGCGTGCCGGCCGCCATTTCGCGCGTGAACCGGTAGGCATCGTTGAGGTCGTCGAGCGGGCGCTGGATCATCGCCAGAAAACGCTGTCCGGCCGGCGTGAGTTCGACGCGCCGCGTGGTGCGCTCGAAGAGTTTTACCCGCAGCGAGGTTTCGAGTTCGCGGATCAGCTGCGAGAAAGACGGCTGCGTCATGGCGAGTTCGCGCGCGCCCGCGCTGAATGAACTGTGCATCGCCGCGGCGGCGAATCCCTGCAGCTGGCGTAGTTTGAAATTCATATGCAAAACCTATAAGTAGTGACGGAACATCTAATTGTTATATTAATCCCGGCATGCTTAAATTCCAAACTCCCTTTGCACCCGCAGGCCTTCCCTTGAAAAAAATCTGGATCGGCATCGACACCGGCGGCACGTTCACCGATCTCGTGCTGTGCGAACTCACGACCGGCAAGTACACCTATCACAAGCTGCCCACCACGACCGGCGATCCGGCCAAGGCGGTGCTCGACGGCATTGCCGAAGTCATCGAACTCGCGCAGCTGCCGCGCAACGCCATCGAGTTCCTGGTGCTCGGAACGACTCTTGGCACCAACGCGGTGCTCGAAGGCAAGTGCGCGCGCACCGGCATGATCACGACGGCGGGGTTTCGCGACGTGATCGAGCTCGCGCGCCAGCGCCGCCCGCACTATTTCAATCTCGATATCCTGAAGCCCACGCCACCGGCGTCGCGCGATTGCCGTGTCGAAGTCAGCGAGCGTATTGCCCAGGATGGCACCGAAGTCACGCCGCTCAATGAAAACGACGTGCGTAATGCCGTGGCGGTGCTGCGCGAAAAAAAAGTCGAGTCGGTCGCGGTCTGCATGCTGCACTCCTATGCCAACCCGGCGCACGAGCGCAGGGCGCGCGACCTCGTGAAAGAAATCTGGCCGGAAGCGTATTTGTGCACCTCTTCCGACGTGCTGCCCGAATTCCGCGAGTTCGAGCGTTTCGCGACGACGGTGGTCAATGCCAGCCTGATGCCCATCATGGACCGTTACCTCGAGCGCTTCGAGCGCGGGGTCGCCGATCTCGGCATCAAGGTGGCACCGCGCGTCATGCAATCGAACGGCGGCGCGGTGACGCCGGGTGCCGTGCGCAAGCTGCCGGTGAATACGTTTTTCTCGGGTCCGGCGGGCGGCGTGGTCGGCAGCGTGGGTCTCGGCGCCGAACTAGGCATCGGCAACCTGATTACTTTCGACATGGGCGGCACTTCCACCGACGTGTGCCTGATCCGCGACGGCGAGCCGGCGAAAAAAGATCTGCGCGAAATGGGCGGTTTCCCGGTGCGCACGCGCACCATCGACATCCACACAATCGGCGCGGGCGGCGGCAGTATCGCGTGGGTCGATGCGGGCGGCCTGCTCAAAGTCGGCCCGCAGAGCGCGGGTGCGTTTCCGGGGCCTGCCGCGTATGGCCGCGGCGGCACCAAGCCGACCGTGACCGATGCCAACGTGGTGCTGGGGCGCCTCAATCCCAAGTCATTGCTGGGCGGACGCATGGAAATGTTCGCCGACCGCGCGCGCAAAGTGCTCGAAGACGAACTGGTGCCGACGCTCAAGGTCGATCTGACGCGCGCGGCGGCGGGAGTGGTCGAAATCATCAACGTCAACATGATGGGCGCGGTGCGCGTGATCTCGGTCGAGCAGGGCGTAGACCCGCGCGACTTCACGCTGGTGGCTTTCGGCGGCGCAGGTCCCCTGCACGCAGCGGACGTCGCGCGCAACATGGGCATACGCAACGTGCTGGTGCCGCCGCGGCCGGGCTTGCTGTCGGCATTGGGACTCTTGCACGCGGACGTGCGCGGCGACTTCAGCCTCACCCGTTTGCTTGTCGCGGCCGACGCCAACGTCAAAGCGCTGAACGCAGGCTTCGGTGAACTGCGCGAGCGCGGCGGTCTGTGGCTGGTGGGTGAAGCGGGCAAGGGCGCGCAAGCGAAATACACGTATCTGATGGACATGCGTTACCTCGGCCAGAATTACGAGCTGTCGCTGGAAGTGAAGGACGGCAAGCTCGACGCGAAATCCCTGGCGCGCCTTATCGCGGGCTATCACAAGCGGCATCACGCGATTTACGGTTACGACATGCCGGCGCAGGCGGTCGAAGTCGTCAACCTGCGGCTGGTCGTTACCGTCGAGCGGCGCGCGCCGACGCACGAGAAGCACGTCGCAGCGCGCACCACGGTAAAAGACGCGGTGCTGGAAAAACGCAAAGTGTGGTTTCCGGAAACCGGTTTCGTCATGACGCCGGTCTACGATCGCGACAAGCTGCCGGTCAACGCGCGCATCAGCGGGCCGGCCATCATCGAGCAGATGGACACCACGACCGTGGTGCCGCCGCGCGCCAAGGTGCGCAACGACAAGCTGGGTTATCTGCACATCGAAGTCGAGCCGCTGCATATCAAAGGAGCATCCTGATCATGGCCGCGAAACGTACGACTGCGCGCAAAGTAGTCAAAGCCGCCAAAGCGGTGGATCCGATCAAGGCGGAAGTCGTCGCGCGTTATCTGCTGGCGACTTCCGAGGAAATGGGCGCAACGCTCATGCGCACCGCGTTCTCGCCGAACATCAAGGAGCGCGCCGATTGCTCGACCGCGATATTCGATGCGCGGGGCGAGGTGATCGCGCTGGCGCAACGCGTGCCCATCCACCTCGGCTCCATGGTCGGCGCGGTCGACGAAATCCTCAAGCGTTACCCGCTCAACGAGATCCTGCCCGGCGACCAGTTCGTCGCCAACGATCCGTATAACGGCGGCGGCACGCATCTGCCCGACATCAACATCATCGCGCCGGTCTTCATCGGCAAAAAAATCGTGGCCTTCGTCGCCAACATCGCGCACCACGCCGACGTCGGCGGCATGGTGCCGGGCTCGGAAGCCGCGGTGTGCAAGAGCATCTACCAGGAAGGCATACGCATTCCGCCGGTGCGCATCATGCGCGAGGGGAAATTGAACCGCGACGTGATCGACATCATCCTGCTCAACTCGCGCACGCCCGCCGAGCGCATCGGCGACTTGAACGCGCAGTTCGCGGCGAACAACGTCGGCACCAAAAGCGTATTGCAGTTGTTCGAGCGCTACGGCGTCAACGATACCGCCGCGACCATAGCTGCTTATCTTGATTTCACGGAAAAGCGTTTTCGCGCGGCGATCAATCGTCTGCCCGCCGGTCGTTACGTCGCGGAAGATTTCCTCGACGGCAATACCGAAGGCGAGCGCTGCCCGATACGTCTTGCCATGACGGTGGGCCACGGTCGCATCGATTTCGATTTCGCGGGCTCGGGCAAGCAGCTCGAAAGCGCGCGTAACATTCCGTATCGTGCCTTGCTCGCTACCGTCTACACGGTGGCAAAGAGTCTGCTCGATCCGGAAGTGCCGGCCAACGCCGGTTACTATCGCACGCTGAGAATAACCGCGCCGGCCGGCTGCGTCGTCGGCCCGGTGCCGCCCGCGGCCATCGGTTGCCGTTCGATATCCGCAAGCGTGCTGGGCGACGTGATTGCGAACGCGCTATCGCAGGCGATGCCGCACAAAGCGCTCGCCGGCAGCGGGCCGCATCACCTGTACGTGCTGGCGGGTTCCGATCCGCGCACCGGCGCCTACTTCGTCAACTATGAAACGCTGGCTGGCGGCATGGGCGCGCGCGCCAATCGCGACGGCGTCGATGGCGTGCGCGTGCACGCGTCGGGTTCTTCAAACCTGCCGGTGGAAGCGCTCGAACACGCATATCCGTTTCGCGTCGAGCGCTACGCGCTGTGGGAAGGCTCGGCAGGAGAAGGCAAGTACCGCGGCGGCATGGGCGTGGTGCGCGACTACCGCGTGCTCGGCGACGATATCGTCGTCAGCCTGTCGTCCGAGCGGCAGAACGTCGCGGCAAGCGGCATGAAGTCCGGTGGCGATGGTGCTCTCGGCGCGTTCATTCTGAATCCTGGCACGCCGCATGAGCAGAAGCTGCCGGCGGCTTCGGGCGAAATGGCGTTGCCGCGCGGCAGCGTGCTGCGCATCTGCACGCCGGCGGGCGGCGGTTACGGCGCGGCCGGCGAGCGCGACGCGGCCGCCAGCGCGCGCGACGTGCGTGAAGAGCGTCTAGCCAGGCAAACCGATTAATTCAGTTCAAGGGCGGGAGATCAGCATGGGTTTCACCAAGACATTGTCACGCTGGATAGTCGATCTGCGTTTTGAAGACCTGCCTGCGGCGGTGGTGCCGTGGACCAAAGCGGCAGTCACCGACTACTTCGCGGTAGCGCTCGCCGGCTGTCCCGCCGAAGGCATGAAGATCGTCAGGAAACACGTGTGGTCGCAGTATGCAACGGGCACCAACACCATTATCGGCGATACGGCGCAAATGTCGGCCGAGGCCGCGACGCTTTTCAACGGCACCATGGCGCATTGGGAGGAATACGACGATGCGACTTTCGGCATGGCCGGCCATCCGAGCGTCGTCATCATGCCCGCGCTGTTCGCGGCGTGCTAGCTGCAGCCGGTGACCGGCAAGGAATTTATTGCCGCTTTTGTGGCCGGCGTGGAAGTGTGCGCCAAGCTCGGGCGGCTGATTACGCCGCAAACCATCAAGCTCGGCTATCACCCGACTTCGATCATAGGCACGCTGGGCGCCGCCGCGGCGGTCGGCAAAGTCTGGAAGTTCGACGCCGCCATGATGGAAAACGCGCTGGGTCTCGCTTCCAGCCATTCATGCGGATTGCGTCCGCAGCTGGGCCGGATGGTAAAACCGCTGCATGCGGGGCTGTCAACACGCGGCGGCATGGCGTCGGCGATGCTGGCGCGCGATGGCTTCGTCGGCGCACCCAATCTGATCGAAGACCCGCATGGTTTTGCCCACGCGTTCTCGGGCGGCAAGCCGGGCGACTACGACGCGCTGGCCGCAAAAATCGGCAAGCCGCTCGAAATACTCGACCCCGGCCTGGCGTTCAAGATTTTCCCGTCCAATTTTCACACGCAGGCCGGCGTCGTCGCCGTGCTGCAGATGATGCGCGAGGACGGCGTCAAGGGCGACGACGTCGACAGCGTGCGCTGCCTGACCAACCATATGACGCAGCATTCGCTGTGGAACGACAATCCGCAGACCGGCCTCGAAGGCAAGCTGAGCCTGCACTATTGCCTGGCAGCGGCGCTGACCGACGGCCAGCTCGAAGTGGAGCAGTTTTACGAAAACCGCGCGCAGGACCCGAAGATTCGCGCCCTGTTCAAGCGCATAACACTGGAACCTCATCCTTCGATGGCCGGCCTCGATTTCACCAAGGGCGCGGATTTCCTCGGCATGGAAGTCGTGATCAAATTGAAGAACGGCAAGACCGTGTCGCGTCACATCAAGTCCGGATTCTCGGTGCCGGCAGTCGATGGCGAAGAGGTGCACGCCGATCTCATCGACAAATTCATGCGCAACGCGAAACGCGTGCTGCCGCAGGCGAACAGCGACGATTGTCTTGCGCGCATCAAGCGGCTGGAAACGTTGGCGACACTGGGCGATTTCCAGGCGCCGTTGCGGTACCAGACTGCACGCGCTGCATGAACAGGAGATTGGCGATGAAAATGTGGCAGACCATGGTGACGGCGGGGCTGGCGCTGTTCTGCTCCGGCCTGTTCGCGCAATCCTATCCGACCAAGCCGATACGCATGATAGTCACCTTTCCCGCCGGCAGCGGCGCCGACATCGTGGCGCGTACCGCCGGCCAGAAAATGGCGGAATCCCTCGGGCAGCAGGTCGTCATCGACAACCGCGCGGGCGCGGGCGGCATCATCGGCTCGGACCTCGCGGCCAAGGCCATTCCCGACGGCTACACCATCGTGATGGTGTCGTCGGCGCATACCATCAACGCAAGCGTGTACAGGAAACTGCCATACGATCCGGAGAAGGATTTCGCGCCCATCACCATGCTGGCATCGACCCCGTACCTGCTGGTTGCGCATCCCTCGGTGCCGATAAAAACCGTCGCCGATTTGATCGCGCTTGCCAAGTCCAGGCCCGGGCAGATCAATTACGCATCGGGCGGCATCGGCGTGGGCTCGCATCTCGCCGGGGAATTGTTCAAAACCATGACCGGCGTCGATATCGTGAACGTTCCATACAAAGGCGCACCGCAGGCAACGGCGGACGTGGTCGGCGGCCAGGTGCAATTGTCGCTGAGCACCATGCCCACCGCGCTGCCGCTGGTGCGCGCGGGCAAACTGCGCGCGATCGCGGTCACCAGCCTGCAGCGGGTGGCGGCGACGCCGGAATTCGCGACCATCGCCGAAACCGTGCCGGGTTTCGATGTCCGCACGTGGCAGGGACTGCTGGCGCCGAAAGGCACGTCGCCGGCCATCATCGCCAAACTGCGCGAGCACGCCATCAAGGCTCTCGAAGCGCGCGAGGTCAACGAGCGCTTGTCGGTGCAGGGCTACCAGACTGTCGGCAACACGCCGCAGGAGTTCACGCAAATCGTCAAATCCGAAATCGCGCGCTGGAAGTCGGTGGTCAAGGCCGCCGGCATCAAGCCCATCGAAGGCGAACAGTAAAAGTGAATTACATCGACGCCGCAACCGGCGCGACTTACCCGCTCGACCAGCCGCGCTGGTGCGGCGACGGCGGCGCGCACCTCAACCTGGGCGATGCGCCGGGCCTCACGCGCGGCGAGATCGACACCACGAAGCACTCGGTATGGCGTTATGCCAAGGCTATGCTGGTCGAGGCGAAGGACGCCGTAACACTCGGCGAAGGCTGGACGCCGCTGGTCGACGGCAAGCTTGATGGCATAGCCGTAACGATGAAACTCGAGTTCATGATGCCGACCGGTTCGTTCAAGGACCGCGGCATGACGACGCTGATCACATATCTGAAAAACCGCGGTGTCATGAGCGTGCTGGAGGATTCGTCGGGCAACGCGGGCGCGTCGATGGCCGCGTACTCGGCCGCCGCCGGCATGAAGGCGCGCATCCTGGTGCCGGAAACCGCGTCGTATCCGAAAATCGCGCAAATGGCGGCAACTGGTGCCGACGTAGTCACAGTCAAAGGCTCGCGCCAGGATGTGGCCGATGCCGCGCTGCGTTACGCGAAGGAAATCTTTTACGCGAGCCACAACTGGCAGCCGTTTTTCCTCGAAGGAACCAAGACGCTCGCCTACGAACTGTGGGAACAATTTGGATTCAAAATCCCGGACAACATCGTGTTTCCGGTCGGCTATGGCAGCAATGTCTGCGGTTGCGAGCGCGGCTTCGCGGAATTGAAGCGGCGCGGCGAGATCGACCGCATGCCTCGCTTGTTCGCCGTGCAGGCAGCTAACTGCGCGCCGCTGTACGCCGCGTTCAAGGCGGGCGCAGACAAAGCGGTGCCTACCGATGTTACGACGACAGTCGCTGAGGGCATCGCTTCATCCAAACCGACGCGTTTGCGCGAAGTGGTGCGCGCGATTAAACATTCGGGTGGCAGCATCGTGGCGGTGAGCGAAGAAGAAATCGTTTCCGCATTGGGTGCCTTGGCGCGCCAGGGTTTATACGTCGAGCCGACGAGCGCGGCCGCGGCGGCGGGACTGCGCCAGCTTTTCAAGACGAAAGCAATAGTGCCGGAGCAGAAGACGGTACTGGTGCTGACCGGCATGGGACTGAAAGCATCTGAAAAAATTGGTCAATTGCTGAAAGTCGGTGCGCGCAGCGAATGAAGTTTCAAGCCAATTAAAAAAGCCCGCGCGTAGCGGGCTTTTTTTTCGATGGCACCGGTTACTCGAGCTTGAGGCCGGCGGCCTTGACGATTTTGGCCCATTTGTCGATTTCGCTCTTCAGCCAGTTGCCGAGTTGCTCCGGGGTCATGGTGTAAACCTCGGCGCCCTGCTTGGCGAGGTTCTCCTTCATCTCGGGCGTGCCGAGTATCCGCGCGATCTCGGAGTTAAGGCGGCCGACGACGTCTTTCGGCGTGCCCGCCGCCGCGACGATGCCCTGCCACGAGCCGGTTTCGAAGTCCTTGAGGCCTGCTTCGGCGACCGTCGGGACATCGGGTATGGACGCGACGCGCTTCGAGCTCGATACCGCGATGAGTTTCAGTTTGCCCGATCTTACGTGCGGATAGGTCGCGAGCATGCCGTTGAAAATCGCGTCCGCCTGGCCGGAAGCAAGACCGATGATCGCATCCGCGCCGCCCTTGTACGGAATATAGGTCCATTTAACTCCCGTCTGCGCTTCGAAAGCGATGCCGGCCAGGTGCGGCGCGCCGCCTATTCCCGAGACGGCAAAGTTGAGCAGGCCCGGTTTCGACTTGGCAAGCGCAACCAGTTCCTTCACGGTTTTCACCGGCACCGTCGGGTGCACTGCCAAGAGGTGCGGCGAATACGTCACCATGGTCACTGGCGCGAAATCCCTGACCACGTCGAACGGCAGTTTGTAGATGCTCGGGCTGATCGTCAGCGCGCCCAGATCGGCGAGCAGCATGTTATAGCCGTCGGGCGCCGATTTCGCGACCAGGTCGGCGCCGATGTTGCCGTTGGCGCCGGGCCGGTTTTCGACCACGATCGGCTGGCCGAACAATTCGTTGAGTTTCGCGCTCAACAGCCGCGCCAGGATGTCGGAAGTGCCGCCCGCCGGGTACGGCACGATGATGCGCACGGCTTTGGACGGATAGTTCTGCGCCGACGCAGTGCCGATGACGCACCACGCGCAGCACGCGGCCGCGATCGCTTTGTTCATATCGTCTCCTCGCTATGAATGCAATTGCGCTTAAGGTGCGCGGTAAGAATATTTATTCGAAATATGCGAACATAGTATGGAAGGTTAACCGGTTGCGCGCAATACGGAGCCGGCAGCTCACGATCCAATGACATCTGGGGGACAATAAATTGAAGATTACCGCGGTAAAGCCGTATGCAATCCATCCGGGCTGGCGCAAGAACCTGATCCTGGTCAAGGTCGAAACCGACGAGGGCATACACGGCTGGGGCGAGGCCTATTCGCAATACGACCGCGACACCGCGGTGATGGCGCAGCTGGTGGCGCTGGGCCGCTACGCGGTCGGGCGCGACCCGTTCAACATCAAGCAGTTCACGCAAATGGCGTTCGACGATTACGCGGCGCGCCGTGGTTCGCTCGAATTGTTTTGCGCGATCAGCGGCATCGAGCAGGCAATGTGGGACATCGCCGGCAAGGCCTGCAAGCAGCCCGTCTATAACCTCCTGGGCGGCCGTTGCCGCGACAAGATACGCGTCTATGCTAACGGCTGGGGTTACCAGTTGAAAGAACCTGCCGATTACGCGCGTGCCGCGGAGAAAGTCATCGCGCAGGGATTCACCGCGTTGAAGCTCGACCCGCTACCCGCGCCGTGGCGCACCTGGATACCCAAGGAGCACGAGAAGCGCGCGGTCGCGGTGATCAAGGCGGTGCGCGACGCGGTAGGGCCGGATGTCGACATCCTGATCGACCAGCATCGTCGTCTCGCGCCCATGCACGCGATTCCGCTCGACAAAAAGCTCGCAGAATTCGGCTTGTATTGGATGGAAGAACCCACCATTGCCGAATATCCCAACGGCCTTGCCGAAATTCGCCGCGGCACCGGCTTGCCCATCGTGATTCCCGACGTCGCGTGCTGCGGCGGCATCCTCGAACTAAAAGAAATCGCCGCGATGGCGGAGCCGTACATGGTCGCGATGTCGCCGCACAATTACAACTCGACGACCCTCGGGCTGTCTTCGACCGTGCACGCGTCGGCGGTGATGACCAACTTCATCATCACCGAGTACTTCCTGCCGTTCGTCGAATTCTGCGACAAGATCTCGCCGAACCAGTTGAAGCCGAAGAATGGCTACATTGAACTGCCGACGGCGCCGGGCTTAGGCATCGACATCGACGAAGAAGCGCTGAAGAAACATCCCGCCGTGGTCTACCCCACCCGCAAGCTGCGCCACCCGGCGGACGAGGGCCCGTAACGTAAGACGACGCGGTGACGCTTGCGTGAAAGTGCGTCCGCGCAAAAGGGAGACAAGACGGTGACCGATCCAACTCTGTACCGTTCAGACGTACCGTTGTCGCCTTGCGCGGACGACCTCACGCTATTTCGTTCGACGCATTCGATTTCGGCCAAGGTTTGGCTGCCTGAGCCGCTCGATGAGCGCCTGAAAGAGCTTGCCGAATACCAGTTTGCGAATCGTTCCGAATTGCTTCGGGATGCCCTTTTTCAGCATGTTTACGGCTCGCATCGCTTCGAGCAAATGCGCAGCCAGAAGGAAGGGTTTTTCTGGTCACCGCCACGAATAAATATGCCGAGTTTTTCCAGATCGGGCACCGCGCCGTATAACCTCGGCAAGAACATCGTGAATGTCAGGGTCTGGTTGCCCGCCAAATTGCGGGATGACCTTGCGTTGCTCGCTGCCAAAGCCGACAAGACCTGGTCGTACTATGTGCGTGAAGCCCTGATTTTTCACTTCATGGGGCACCGGTTGCTGGTCGAAACGGACGCAGCTCTTGCGGCGGCACGTAAGCAGCCGGAGGATGGGCCGGTCGACGACGATGGCGACGCCTAGGCCGGGAAAATAATAGGGGAAGCCGGTACCTGCTGCGCGGCGTGCGTTAAATTCGGACGGTAGAACACTTTCCGAGGCTCACGTGCAACAGACCGTTCTAGCGCCGCACCGCAATACCGCCCTGATACCGCCGGATTATCGCGACTGCTCGCGGCCGTTCTTTCAGTTGCGGGCGCAGCACGCCCCGGCGTTGTTTGGGTTCCGCGAAAAGCCGGCCGGCAAGCCGCGCGCGCGATCGGTGCGCGACGCCGCGGAATATATTTTCTTTCCCGAAAAGCTTGCGCGAACGCTGGGGCGCCCACAGCAGCTTGTCGATAACTGGTTGCCGATCGCCATACCTGACGGACTTGCCCATGCGTTTGGCTGCGGAGCGTCGGCCGATGCGGGGCGCGCGTTGCTGAGGCAGCGGCTTGCGCAGCTTTGCGCGTGGCTTAACGCGCGCCTGGACAAATCCCCGGTAGTTGTCGAGCGTGGTCCCAGCCGGCAAGTGACGGTATTTGGATGTGTCGGCTATAACGTCGATTTCGTTTCGCGACGCGTAAGCGCGGCGCGGATTTTCCCGAACGGCGCACGGCAGGAACTCAGCCTAGAGGTTGAATTGCTGCAACCATTGGCGACCGCATACTGGCTGAACTGGGTGGTGGAGGATTTGGGTCTTAGCGCCGTAAAAGCACAGCCTTCGTTGTTCGTCACGCAGCAAGAGGGGCGCCTGCACGACGAGTGGCTCGTCAACACGGCTCACGGGCTGCTGCAAAGCGACCCGCGATTCGAGGAACTGAGAAAAGAGACGCTGCCGCGGGCATACGCACTGCCCCGCGAATTTGTTTCGCTGGCGCTGCACGCGCGTTACGCGCAATGGGCGCAGGGATATGTGCCGCGCAGTACTTTCAACCTGGTGTGGCAGCATGAGGGTCTATTTCGCCGCGTTGCACGAGAAAACCCCCAATTGCTCAAGCTGCTGGAAGTCTTTTTGTGGGACAACAAACTGGCGCACGTGCAGGACCCGGTGGCGGAAATGCGCGATTACTTTCGCGCGTGCGGTCTCTCGGACGCGACATGGCGTTACGTGCACAAACATGGCAGCCGCTTGTTTCGTGTCGCGTGGGAAATATCGGCTGATAAAAGCAAGCTTGCAGTGTGCGTAAGTTATCTGCGCGAACTAGAGTCCGCCGGACTGCCGCCGCCGCCCGCGCAATCGCTGGCCATCGCGTGGTTTCGTTGCTTCATCGGATTGCGTGGCCGCATGCAGTTCGGTGGAGGCTGGTGCAAGGCTGATTCAACGGTGATCCGTGTTGTATTGCTCGAAGGCGACAAGCGCCGCCGCGAGCCCGGCTTCGCGCGCTTCGTCGGCGAGGCCGTCGGCGTGCTGCATTGGGCAATGGAGACCAACCTGTCGCTTAATCCGCAGCAGGCACGCTCCGGGTGGAAGTGGCTGCATCGGAACTGGCGGGCGTGGCGCGAATCCCGCCAGCGCGAGGACGAGCTTTGCGGACTGATGTGGCAATCGCGGTTGCCGCGAACGACGATAGGACGCTTCGAGATCATTCCCATCGAAAGCGGTTTGGGATTGTTCGAGGAGGCAATCGCGATGCATAACTGCGCCGACACGCTTGTGCGCGACTGTGTGGAGGGCCGCATCCGGATGTTTTCGGTGCGCCGTGTGCGCAGTGGCGAGCGCGTCGCCACGCTGGGCATAGTCAATTACGGAAAATACTGGACGGACTACCAGGTGAAGCGCGCCGCCAACCGGCCCGCGACCCGCGAGCTTGAACAGCTTACAACGGAAGTTGCACGGCTTTATATGGAACGCTGTGGCGCCGAACCTGCGCAGGCGACGGAGGGGAACTGATGTCGGACATCGACTTCACCGTTTATGCGGAACAACGCATCCCGTATATCGACAGACACACCCGTCGCGGATTGCGTGGCCACCTTATTGTCAACGTGCCGACTTCGCTGCCAATTACCGATAACGTCCCGCGTCGCCTAAACGCAATTGCCGGTTTGCGGTGGCTCACGATATACGACAGCGTTGATACCTGCGGGCGCATCAATGTCTATGGAATGCCGGAGTTGGAGACGGATCAGTATCTCGCCATCAAATATGGCGATGAATCGATGCAGGGATGGCTGACATCGTGCCGGCTGCTGATACTGCACAGGGAAACAGCAGAGGTTTATTACGAAGGGCGTGCGGGCGACGAGGGCTGATCGTGGCGATATTGCGCATACCAGTGTTCTACTGCGAAGCGATGGTCACCGAGGTGACGGATACGCTTTCGCCCAGCGCCGCCAAACCACGCGCGGTGGTGGCATCGTGGCGAGACGCCGGGTTTCCCATCGATATCATCGACTTCAAACCGGTCGGTGCGCAGGAGTTCTCGCTGGCGCACGATTCGAAATTCGTAGCCGGTGTGTTGAGTGGACAGATTGCCAACGGTTTTGGCGACGAATCTCCCGCCGTCGCGGCAACGCTGGGCTACACCTCAGGCGCGATGCTTGCTGCCGCGCGCGCGGCGCTCGACAACCGGCAGGTTGCCGTCGCGCCTTGTTCCGGCTTTCATCATGCGGGGTACCGCAACGCCGGCGGGTTCTGCACATTCAACGGGCTGATCGTCGCCGCGCAAGTGCTCAAACGCGAAGGCAGGGTCAACCGCATCGGCATCCTGGATTTCGACCAGCATTGGGGTGACGGCACCGAAGACATCATTCATGAACTCGGCTTGGCCTGGATCAATCATTTTTCAGCAGGCAAGAGTTACCACTCGCCCGCGCGGGCCGAGGAGTTCCTGCGTCTGATTCCCCGGCGCGTCGAGGACATGTCGGATTGCGACGTGATTCTGTATCAGGCCGGTGCTGATCCGCATATCGATGATCCGCTGGGTGGCTGGCTGACCAACGAGCAGTTGGCGCAGCGCGACCGGCTGGTGTTCGAGCATGCCAAGCGCTGCGGTATTCCCGTCGCGTGGAACCTTGCCGGCGGCTACCAGACACCTTTGCGCAAGGTGCTGGACATTCACGACAACACGATGCGCGAGTGCGTTCGGCCTTTCATTGCAGATAATCTCAAGGATGAACGTGATGCCACAACTACCGAGCGGTAAACACTTCGCCATTAACGATTACGATTTTCGCCAGTTGATCTCCAAGGTGGGCGGCGGTTTTCACGTTCATGAATTCATGGTGATCGAGAAGACGGAACATTTACTGCCCTATGTAAATGTGCTCTATTTCAAGCCGGTCGGGCAAGCCGTAGAGCACGATTACCACGAGAGATCCGGCAAAATACCCGATGGGTGGCAGCCTTATCAAAGCGGTTTTACGCTCGGCACCATTGGCGCTGAAGTAGCGACATGGACACCGGATGACCAGCAGGGGTTTGCGGAATTTCTGGCCGGAGAGTTCTGTCAGTATTTCCTGCGGTCGAGGTTGGAGGAGGTCGAGAAGGTCAGAACCGCGCTGCTGCAGGAGGGGCCGGCTGTTGCCAGAGTTCAGGCGTGGTGGTGGAAATTGGGCATTCATCCGCTCCAGCCCGGAGGTAACGACGACGCAGCGTAGCCGAGGCAATCGTAAATTAGCATTCGGGTATCTAGGCCCAAGCAAGCCACACGATTACAGCGACGCGGTTGTTTAATGCGCTATGCTTGGCTTAACTGCGTCGTTTTATATCCCGAGAATGAAAGTCAAACCATCAATCGAGATTCAGGATTTTCGCCTGACCCGGCGCCTTGCAGGGGCAGGCTGGTTCGAAGCGCGTATCGCTATTGCAGGTACTGACTACGACTTCACTATTTCGTATCTCTCGGAGCCGCTGCGCGACCTGCTTTCGACCATCCTCGATCTACACATGTATTACGACGGGCGCTACGATACCGACGAGCCGAAGTTTTATCTTGTCTGGCAGGGCGAGCCGTGGCGATATGAGTGGCTTTTCGAGGCATTGCCAGACGAGGTTCTCCGCGTCACCCTTACATTCTGTGATGGCGACACGCCCGAGCGCGGCGCTGCAGACGAGGTCCGCTTTGTTGCGCATTTTTCATTCCGCGAGCTTGCCCGCCAGACATATCAGCAGGCGCGGGCCATCCTCCGGAATTACGGTTTTCTCGGCTACCGTGATGAGTGGATTGCGACAGATTTCCCGATCAGCGATTTTCTTCGACTTCACTACGTTCTCGCGGGCGAGCCGCCACATCGCGACTCCCTCGCTGCTGAGTTAGTCTTGCTCACCGAACTGCTCAATGAACGCAAAGCCTGACCACAGGTGGCGGCCCCCGTGCGTAATACGCTTAGCGTGCCTTGCCAAGATTTGCCCGCACTGCTGGCGAGTGTAATAGTGGATTGCGCGTGCGCGGTAACTCCTCCACGTTCGTCCCCAGGGATGCCGCGGCGACCATGACAACACCATGCGGAAGTGCGCGCGGAGTTTAATTCAAAAGATGACGGATAGTGACCCCATGTCTCAACCGTCCGGTATCGGGTATATTCGCTTAGGGCAATAAAAAAGCTGTGAAAGCAGCTAAGCGATCCAATGGCTGACAAATACGAACAGTATTCTCAAGAAGAGTTGATACGACTCTTGCGGGAGCGCGACCGCAAACCGCGGTTCGGTTTGGTGTGGGAGCGTGACGAGATCGATCACGACAATACGTTGAACGATGATTTCGTCGTGCTTGATGTTGATCCGTCGCTCTCCTGTGGCGACGCGCCGTGGAAAAACCTGATTATCGAAGGGGACAATTTTGATGCGTTGCGCTACCTGCGCATGACGCACGCTAGCAAGGTTCGCTGCATCTATATCGATCCCCCGTACAACACCGGCAACAAGGATTTTATTTACAACGATCGCTTCGTAGACAAGGACGACGTCTATAAGCACAGTAAGTGGCTTGAATTTTTGTATCGACGACTTTTAATTGCGAGAGATCTTCTATCTGAGAACGGGGTTATCTTCGTTTCCATTGGTGAAGATGAAATGGCGAACCTGGCTCTGCTAATGGACCAGGTATTTCCCGGCATGAAGGTCGCTAGTTTCGTTTGGAAGACTCGTGCAGGGGCGCAAATCGCAAAAGATTATTACGTAAGTAAAGATCATGAGTATGTTCTGTGCTATGCCAATTCTGGTTTCTCATTTTCGGGTACACAGAAATCACTCGCGGGGTACGCGAACCCGGACAGTGATCCTAGGGGAGATTGGGTTAATTACAATCTTACAAAAGGTCAAACTTACAAGGAGCGTCCGCGATCTTATTTTCCGATTAGAAATCCGGCCAACGACATATGGTATCCATGCAATCCAGATCGAGTCTGGGGGTACTCTTCGGAAGAACGAGTTAAATCAGGCCAGAAATTGCAAGCAAAAAGTATGGAGCAAATTATTAGTGAGTGCAAAGTTCTCTGGCCAATAGATGACCGAACAGTCACTTATGAAAGTTATGCTCAGTTGACCGCGGCAATTGAGGCCGGGACGGCACCGAAAAATCTTCGCACAGGGTTGCCAGATATAGAGTTTTTTGTTGGAAAGAAGATTGGATATGGCACTCCGCGCTATAAGCAGCATAAATCTGAGCTCCGCCGGTTACAAAAGCCGCTATCAACTTGGATTACGCCAAGGACGGATGTTGAAAAAGAAACTGGCGATTCCGAGCAAGTGCATGCAATGGCAAGCGGCTTTACGTCAGACGGCACAGCGCTACTTCGTCGGATATTAGGCGAAAACGATTTTCCTTATCCAAAGCCGCAATCATTAATTCAAGAGCTTATTCGGCAATCTACCGATAAGGATGACGTTATTTTGGACTTCTTCGCGGGTTCTGGCACCACTGGGCACGCTGTTCTATCCATTAATGCCGAGGACGACGGGGAGAGGCGATTTGTTCTTGTTTCGAGTAGTGAGGCAACCGAAGATGATCCTGGGAAGAACGTATGTCGGGATATTCTCGCTCCGCGTTTACGGGCCGCTATAACTGGATACACCTACCAAACAAACAAGGGACAAAAAGGCGTCGAAGGTATTCAAGGAGATTTTGCCTACGTTCGGGCCAAAAGGCTGCCAACCGAGCAAGTCTTTTCAGACATTCAGCACGAACAGGTGTGGCTAGCGTTGCAGCTCATCCACTTCGGAGAAATTGCACCAAATCGCCCGGATAGCGGTATTCAATGCTTATGTCGTGATGGCGAGATACTGAGTTATGTTACAAAACTTTCAATGGATGTAATTGCGGAAGTCCAAAAATTAGCTGCGGGTGGCGGCAGGATGGCTATTTATTCATGGCAGCCGGCGCAATTGCGTGAGCGTGTCCATGCAGTTAATGTGAGTTTCGAGAAGATTCCAGAATTCCTCGTAGCTCGCTTTGGGGGCGCGAAATGAGCACGCAGCCCAAGCAGTATCAAAAAGACGCCGTTGCCAACGTGCTTGGCATCTTTCGTTACGCTTCTTCGCAACTTGAGGAAGCGCAGGACGAACAAAGCCAGCGCAATGTGGTAGCGCATAACGGCTGCGTGCTGATTCAGGCGCCGACTGGGGCCGGCAAGACGTTGATGGCGGGGCTGGTCGCCGAGCAGTTTTCACGCGAAGCGAAAGTGGTGTGGTTCTGGTTCACGCCATTTGCCGGACTGGTCGAGCAGGCGCGCATCGCGATGAAAAAGCATTTTCAGGGGCTGCGTATACGCGATATTCGAGCCGACAGATTGTCGATGGGCTCCAAAAGCGGCGATGTCTTTGTTTCAACCTGGGCGGCGGTAGCGGCAAGCAACAAAGAGAGCCGCAAGTTGCGTAACGATGGAGATTTGTCGCTCGCACTGGACACGCTGGTGCCGTCGCTGCGCGATGCGGGTTTTCATATCGGCGTAGTCGTAGACGAGGCGCATCACACATTCAGCTACGGCACGGAAGCGGTGCGGTTCTTTACTACGGTATTGCGTCCGGAGTTCACGCTGCTGATTACGGCAACCCCCGACGACTCAGACGCTGAGCGCTTCAAGCAGGCAATCGGCGTCGCTGAACTGCATCGCATCACAGTCAGTCGCATGGATGCTGTGGATGCCGGTTTGATCAAGGAGGGAATCAAGTCGGTGGCGTATCTCGCGCCCGACGATCAAAAAGCGCTGGTTGATTTTCAGCTTGCCGCGTTGAGTGATGCCCGTGATGTTCATACACAGATCAAGAAGCAGCTTAAGACAGAGGGCATAGACCTGACGCCGCTGATGCTGGTACAGGTGGCCTCTTCTGAGAACAGTGTTGCCGAGGCAAGGAAGCGGCTTCTTCAACTGGGTTTCCGTGACGACGCCATTGCTTCGTATACCGCCAATGAACCATCGGACGATTTGCTTGCGGTGGCGTTTGATGAATCAAAAGAGGTGCTGATATTCAAGTTGGCGGTGGCTTTAGGCTTCGATGCACCACGCGCGTTCACGCTCGTCTCGATGCGCGGGGCCAAAGATACCGACTTTGGTATTCAGGTGGTAGGGAGAATACTGCGCGTGCATGCGCAGTTGCAGGGCAAGAAGACCTTGCCTGAACTTCTTCGCTACGGTTACGTATTTCTAGCCGACTCCGAGAACCAATCGGGACTGACTTCGGCAGCGGACAAAATTAACGCGATTAAAACCGAATTGTCCGCGATCAGTCCCTACACCATGGTGGTTCGGCTGGCTGGGCAGCCGCAGATTCAGGTGGTGACCGAAGGGCAATCAACAATGTTTCCGATTGCCTCGGATCTTTACCGCGCCCCGAATTTGCCAACGGGTGAGACATTGGGTGCGTCCGGTCAGGCTGCGCATTCGCCGTCTTCGCAAGGCACGCTCGCTTCATTGTTATTTCCCCCCGCGTCCGGCGAGAGTTTATCTTCTAACAATTCTGCAACGAAGATCAAGGCGCTAATGCCCGGAAGCACGAGCTTTCAGCTCAAGGCCGGCATCCCCCGAATTTTCAAGAGGGAGTTGCTGCCCCTCGCGACGAATGAGCTCCTGAAATGTATAGGTGCAAACGTCGCTATAAGTGACAGGGAATTCACGGCAGGCCTGAGGGAAGGAACCAAGGTAACGCGACGTGAGGAAGAAATTTTTACCCGGACGGTGGGTGATCGAGTCATTCAGGTGCGTTTATCGCAGGCTGAACTTGCTCGCCGTGCGCAGAAAGTATTGTTTGAGCCGGATTATCTCGACGTGCGGGATTTGCATGCGACTTTGATTGAGCGGCTGCGGTCCGAGTACGGGCGTCGCGATATTGAGTGCGATGATTCCCGATTGGATCGCGCCCTCGACCTGATACTAGTCAGTTATCCGAATCTGATTCGGATGGCGGCACGCAAGTGTGCCGCCCAATTCAAGGAGATCATCGACACGGCGCCGCTGCCCGAAAATATTGAATTGCCGCCGGGCGCGCGAACGTCCCGACTGAATATCTACGGCGTTATGCCTCCCGATCTCAACAGAGACGAGGCGGCGTTCGCAGAGTTGCTCGACAGCGATACTACCGGAGTGGTGGAGTGGTGGCACCGCAATGAACCGCGCAAGCCTTGGTCTGTCGGGATGGTTCTTCCGAATGGCGCACAGTATTTCCCCGATTTTCTTGTCAAAGTTAAAGAGCGCAATCGCGGCGAAGGGTGCCTGCTTGTCGAAATCAAGGGCGATCACATCCTGAACAAGTCTGACGATCTAGACAAGTCGGTATCCGAGCACAAGCTTTATAAGCGACCGATGATGCTCGTGCGTGAGGAGTCTGGGCGCTTCATGACAGTTGAGTTCAGAGAAGCCCAAGGTAAAAACGAGTTGGATAGATTGTTCCAACTCGACCTGATGAAACATTTTTAGGCGTCAAGCGGTAAATCTTGCAATCTTGCTTCTGCAGCGCGATCTCGTCCGTTGAGTGCGCATCCACAGGCTGAATTAGGTACCCCACAGGGAACTCCTGATCTGGTAAATCAGCCCGGAGGTTTTACGCCCGAAGCGTGCTGCGGGGATAGCTGTATTTTCTTCGGGCAGGGCGCGTAAAGCTAACTTGCAGCATTGGCAGTATCTGGCGCGAGAAGTTCCGGCAAGAAGCGCTCGCTAGTTTTCCAAGTCCTTAGCCTTCTGGACTGCCTCATAGAACGACACGACTTTCGGCGCGGCGAAACGGGATTGCGCAATACCGCGGCAGACATGCGCGAACAGTGCTTCGTCGAGCAAAGCCTGGGCGGTAAAGACCCCCTTTTTTACACCGTCAATTATTTTTCGTGACGGCTCTATTCGCGCGCGGGCGTAATCCGCATAGCTCTTGTGCCGGATGAAGGAGTGATCGCCGGCGTGAAACTCGCAGGCGGGATCATGGGGGATGCCGGTATGAATCGTGGTTACGCCGACCAGCAGGGAGTGCTTCTCGTCGAAGTCGAGAACCTCGGCAGGGTCGGTCAGAACGATGAAAAGATGTTTCTGCTCGGGATCGTGTGCCGGGCCCGACGGAACGAGCAGCGTCGCCCTTCGGAACGGCAGGAACAGCTTCACAAACTGGCGAAGACTTTGTCGATGCCTCGTTGATGCTCGACGCGCGCGGCCATTTTCTTTGCTTCAGCCGGCTTGCGCCCCAGCGCCGTGAATATGGTTTCGTATTCGATTCCGACGGATGAACCCTTCGGGTCCTTCCATTCGCGACAGTAGCGATGGGTATACTCCACCAGCTTCCACTGGTCGATCTTGCCGAACTTGGCAAGAACGTCATCGAGTACATCGATATCGGCGTCGCTCAACTCGTCGAGCGCGTCCCGCGATACTTTGCGTTTGAGTGAAACCGCGTAGTTGGCCTTATCGGCAATCCAGTAGCCCCAGCCATGCTCTTGAAACTTGACCGCGCCATTGATGAGATTCAGCGTGTGGGAAAGCACGGGGCCGTGCTCCATGGAAACATAACGGTCGCCCGATATCGGGTGGCCATTGCGCTTCATCGATTCGCGATCCGAGAGGTAGAGAAGCTTCATCAGCCTCAGATACTTCATGCGGCCTTTGGCGCCGTCGAGAATGTACGCCGCCATTTGAGCTACTCTGCGCTCGTTAAACATCTTACCCCCCGATTGTCTTGCCCAAGGCCAGCGCTGAACTTGGCCTGATACGAGCTTTGACATTGGAATTTTACCTAAATTCTCAAGGGCTCGTAGGGCTAAGTTTAAGCGGCGAAGCGGAAACCAGGACGATCAGGCCCCCATTTAGGTGCACCGCAGGCCTCCTCGCCGGGCGCACCAGCCGTTGCCCTTCTATACATCAGGGCGAACGGATTTTGAGATGCCTCTTAGCTTTTCAGCGTAATCGCGACCTGGTCGCCCTGCGGCGTAAGCTGCGTTCCGTAAGGCGCGCTGCGCTGCCTGATGTCTTCAAGCGTGGCCTGCTCCTGCGCCAGCGTACACAGCACCGTTTCGTTGGCGTCGTTGTGGCGCACGAACTGGAAAGTCGCGCCCTTGACGGTTTTGCCGTCGAGAGTGATGCGCGCCATCATGCCGACCCAGTCGCCGTGTTTTTTGCCGCCGTGGCCAGTGTGAAATGAAAAGCTGCCGAGGCCGTAGTACACCGGTTTGCCTTTATAGGATTCGACCGGCAGCGAGTAATGCGGGCCGTGGCCAAACACGACGTCGGCTCCGGCGTCGATCGCTGCATGTGCAATTTCAGGCATGTATTCGAGCACGTCCTGATGCAGTCCCCAATGGCACGAGGCAACCAGCACGTCGCATTTGGCGCGCAAGGCGGCGACGTCTTCCAGATACAGC
>JAIOOZ010000191.1 GCA_021414185.1 Betaproteobacteria bacterium | reverse complement strand
CCGAGGCGTTTCGGCACTTCGCCGATGGCCAGCGCGCCGGTATTGGAAAGTATGAGTTTCTCGTCGAAATCGGCGCCGGGCAGCGCGCGCGGATTGGAGCCCGTCGCGATGATGGCGTGTTTGGCGAGCAGGGTCTCCGCGACTTTGCCCGCGATTTTGATCTCGCAACCCTCGGCGCTCGTCTTCACAAAGCTGCCGCGGCCATGAAAAAATTCGACCTTGTTTTTCTTGAACAGGTAGATGATGCCGTCGTTGTTCTGTTTGACGACCTTGTCCTTGCGCGCCAGCATCTGCCCGATATCGACGCTCAGCCCCTTGACCTGGATGCCGTGTTCCGCGAACTGGTGGCCGGCGTGCTCGAAATTCTCCGATGACTGCAGCAACGCCTTGGACGGAATGCAGCCGACGTTGGTGCAGGTGCCGCCGAGCGCGGGCTTGCCGTCAGACGTGCTCGCCTCGTCTATACAGGCGGTTTTCAAACCCAGCTGGGCAGCGCGGATAGCAGCGCTGTAGCCGCCGGGCCCGCCGCCGATCACTACTACGTCAAATGTTTTTGCCATTCTTAAGTCCAAAAATGAACCGCCGAGCCGCCGAGGCCGCCAAGAACTTCATTACCGAATGGAGAATTTGCTTGGCGCCCTTGGCGTCTTGGCGGTAAATGTTCTTTTAAATATCCAGCAACATGCGCGCCGGGTCTTCCAGCGCTTCTTTCATCGCCACCAGCGCGAGCACGGCTTCGCGGCCGTCGATGATGCGATGATCGTACGACATGGCGAGGTAATTCATCGGCCGGATCACGATCTGGCCGTTTTCGACCACCGCGCGCTCCTTGGTTGCATGCACGCCGAGGATGGCGCTTTGCGGCGGGTTGATGATGGGTGTAGACAGCATGGAACCGAACACGCCGCCGTTCGAAATCGAGAACGTGCCGCCAGTCAGCTCTTCTATCGTGAGCTTGCCGTCCTGTGCGCGTTTGCCGAAGTCGGCGATCTGCTTTTCGATGTCGGCCAGCGACATCTGGTCGGCGTTGCGGATGATCGGCACCACCAGCCCGCGCGGGCTGCCCACCGCAATGCCGATGTCGAAGTAACCGTGATAAATAACGTCGTTGCCGTCGATCGATGCGTTGACCACCGGATAGCGCTTGAGCGCGGTCACTGCCGCCTTGACGAAGAACGACATGAAGCCAAGCTTGGCGCCGTGTTCTTTCTCGAACTTGTCCTTGTAGCGGTTGCGCAGCTCCATCACGGGCTGCATATTCACTTCGTTGAACGTGGTCAGTATCGCCGCCGTCGATTGCGACTGGACGAGGCGCTCCGCGATGCGCGCGCGCAGGCGAGACATCGGCACCCGCTGCTCGGGCCGCTCGCCGAGCGCGCCGAGATCGATCGGCGGCGCGGATGCGCGCATGGCCGGGGCCGGCGCGGACGGCGCTTTGCCCGCCGGTTGCCCGCCCTGCATGACATCGAGGACGTCACCCTTGGTTACGCGGCCGCCACGGCCGCTGCCGGCGAGTCCGCCCGCATCGATATTGTTGTCTGCCGCGACCTTTTGCGCAGCGGGCATCACAACCGGCGCCGCAGACTGCGCGGCGGGGGCTGCGGCCGCTACAGCAGCGGTTGCCGCAGGAGCACCGGCGGGGGCCGGCTTCGCATCGGTATCTATGGTGGCGATGATTTCCTTGGCAACCACGGTGCCGCCATCGCCCTTGACGATCTTGACCAGCACGCCGGAATCAGGCGCCGGCGTTTCGAGCACAACCTTGTCGGTTTCGATATCGACGAGGTTCTCATCGCGCTTGACGAATTCACCGACTTTCTTGTGCCACGATACGAGTGTCGCCTCGGCCACGGATTCCGAGAGTTGCGGCACTTTGACTTCGACTAACATGCTTGCTCCAGTTCAGGCTGCTTGAGGGGCCGGCTATTTGGTGCCATCGGCACGCGAGGCGGCGCCCAGGGTCAGCGCGAGATTGACGAGTTCTTTTTGCTGCTTGTCATGCAGCGCCTTGTAGCCTGCCGCAGGGGTCGCCCAGGAATCGCGTCCGGCGTAGGTAAGCTTCTGATGCGGCAGCAAATGACGCTGCAGATAGTGCTGGATCCGGTGCCACGCCCCCTGGTTGCGCGGTTCTTCCTGGCACCAGACGATTTCGGTCGCGTTCTTGTATTTCTCGATCTGCGTCTTGAAGACATCGTGCGGAAACGGATAAAGCTGCGCGATACGCACCAACGGAATGTCTTTCAACTCGCGCTCGCGCCGCGCTGCGCGCAGGTCGTAAAACACCTTGCCGCTGCAGACCACTACCCGCTTTACCTTCGCGGCATTGGTGGTGTTGTCCCACTCCTCGTTGACCGGCTTGAAATTGTCGTTGGCGAATTCTTCGAGCGGCGACACCGACTCCTTGTGGCGAAGCAGGCTTTTCGGCGAAAAAATAATCAGCGGTTTGCGGTACGGACGCACCATCTGGCGGCGCAGCAGGTAATACATCTGCACCGGCGTCGCCGGCACGCAGACCTGCATGTTGTAGTCGGCGCACAGCTGCAGGAAGCGTTCAATGCGGCCTGATGAATGCTCCGGCCCGGCGCCCTCATAGCCGTGCGGCAGCATCATCGTCAGCCCGCACATGCGGCCCCATTTGATTTCACCCGAGGCGATGAACTGGTCGATCACGACCTGCGCGCCGTTGACGAAATCGCCGTACTGCGCCTCCCAGACCACCAATTCCTTCGGCCCTGAGGTTGCGTAGCCGTATTCAAAACCGAGCACCGCCTCTTCCGACAAAACCGAGTCGATGATGACAAAGTCGCCCTGCTTCTCGCTGATGTGCTGCAGCGGCATGTAAGTGCCCTGGTCCCACTTCTCGCGATTCTGGTCATGCAGCACCGCGTGGCGATGAAAAAACGTGCCGCGGCCAACGTCCTGTCCTGAGATGCGCACCGAGAAACCCTCGTTAAGGAGCGTCGCGTAGGCGAGGTTCTCGGCCATCCCCCAGTCGAGCGGCAGCTTGCCTTCCGCCATCAGCCGGCGGTCGGCCATGATTTTCTCGACGCGCGGATGCAGCTTGAAATTCGGCGGCACCGCGGAGATTTTCCCGCCCAGTTCTTTCAGCAGTTCGAGCGGCAGTCGCGTGTCGTCGTTCTCGTTCCAATTGGTGCCGATATACGGCTTCCAGTTGGCTTCGAACGGCGGCTTGAAATTCGAAAGTATCGTTTTGTTCGTGTGGTAACCGCCGTCCAGCGCACTGCGGTAGCTCTTGACCATTTCATCGCCATCAGTCTCGCTGATGACGCCGGCCTTGACCAGGCGCTCGGCGTAGATTTTGCGCGACGTCGGGTGCTGGTGGATTTTCTTGTACATCAGGGGCTGCGTGACCATCGGCTCATCCTGCTCGTTGTGACCGAGCCGGCGGTAGCAAACGAGATCGATGACCACGTCCTTGCTGAACTTCAGGCGGTAATCAAGTGCGATTTCGGTCACCAGGCACACGGCTTCCGGGTCGTCGCCATTGACGTGAAAAATCGGCACTTCGAGCATTTTCGACACGTCGCTGCAGTACAGGGTCGAGCGCGAGTCGCGCAGGTCGGACGTGGTAAATCCAATCTGGTTGTTGATGATGATATGGACGGTGCCGCCGGTGCCGAAACCGCGCGTCTGCGCGAGATTCAGCGTTTCCATCACGACACCCTGCCCCGCATACGAAGCGTCGCCGTGGATCAGCACGGGCAGCACGTGCGCGCCGGTCTTGTCGCGGCGGCGATGCTGGCGCGCGCGCACCGAACCTTCGACCACCGGGTTGACGATTTCCAGGTGCGACGGATTGAACGCGAGCGACAGATGCAGCGGGCCGCCCGGTGTCATGACGTTCGACGAGAAACCGTCGTGGTATTTGACGTCGCCCGCGAGCATCATCGATTCATCCTGCCTGCCTTCGAATTCGGCGAACAGGTTTTTCGGCATCTTGCCCAGCGTATTGACGAGCACGTTGAGGCGCCCGCGGTGTGCCATGCCGATCACCAGTTCCTGCACGCCGTTCGCCCCACCGTGCTGCAGCAGCTTGTCGAGCATCGGAATGAGGCTATCGCCGCCCTCCAGAGAAAATCTTGTCTGGCCGACGTACTTGGTATGCAGATAGCGTTCCAGCGTCTCTGCCGCCGTCAGACGCTCGAGGATGTGCTTGCGGTACGCCGCGTCGTAGGCGGGCGTCGCGCGCGACGCTTCCAGGCATTCCTGGATCCAGCGTTTCTGCGGCACATCGCTCATGTACATGTACTCGGTGCCGATGGTGCGGCAATAGGTATCCTGCAACAGCTGCACGATATCCTTCAGCTTCATCTCGCGCGGCCCGACCAGCGAACCGGTGCCGAACACGGTTTCCATATCGGCGTCGCTCAGGCCGTAAAACGAAAGCTCCAGTTCGGCCATCACCGGCTTTTCCTGGCGCCTCAGGGGATCGACATCGGCGATGCGCGCGCCCTGGAAGCGATACGCGCCTATGAGTTGCAGGACACCGTATTGTTTTTCGCTGAGTTGCGAATGCCCGCCCGCAGAAGCGGCAACGCCCGCGGCGCGCGGGCGTTTGGCGAGCTGCGCGAAATATTCCTGCACTGGTGCGTGCGCGACGTCGCGCGCGCCGTCGTCGAGTTTTTGCAACTCGTCGAAGTAGGCGCGCCAGCGCGGCTCGACCGCGGCAGGGTCTTCGAGATAGCGCTCATACAGCGCCTCGATGAACGGCGCGTTGGCGCCGAACAGATAGGAATTACCGCGCAGTTCGCTGTAAGCCATGAAGCTCGGTGTCGCCGGCGCGCGCTTACTTGCGCTTTGCCATCGGCACGAATTCGCGCTTGCCGTGCCCGGTGTATAGCTGGCGCGGACGCGCGATCTTCTGGTCAGGGTCGCCGATCATCTCGTTCCACTGCGCAATCCAGCCGACGGTGCGCGCCACCGCAAACAACGCGGTAAACATGGTGGTCGGAATTCCCAGCGCCTGGTAAACGATGCCCGAATAGAAATCGACGTTCGGATAGAGCTTGCGGGTGACGAAGTATTCATCTTCGAGCGCGATCTTTTCCAGCGCCATCGCCAGCTTGAACAGCTTGTCGTCCTTGAGACCGAGTTCGGCAAGCACTTCGTGGCAGGTCTTCTGGATGAGCTTCGCGCGCGGGTCGTAATTCTTGTAAACGCGATGACCGAAGCCGTAGAGCACAGAATGGTCGCCCTTGTCCTTGACGCGCTTGATGAACGCCCCGATTTTCGACTCGTCGCCGATTTCGTTGAGCATCTTCAGCACCGCCTCGTTGGCGCCGCCGTGTGCCGGGCCCCACAGGCTGGCGATGCCGGATGCAATGCAGGCAAATGGATTGGCGCCCGACGAGCCGGCGGTGCGCACGGTGGAAGTCGACGCGTTCTGCTCGTGATCGGCGTGCAGAATCAGGATGCGGTCGATCGCCTTCGTGAGTACCGGGTTGGGTTTGTATTCCTCGCAGGGGTTGCCGAACATCATGTAAAGGAAATTGTCGACGTACGACAGCTTGTTCTTCGGATACATGAAAGGCATGCCGACGTTGTACTTGTAGCACATGGCCGTGATGGTCGGCAGCTTGGCGATCAGCCGGAATGCCGAGATTTCGCGGCTGCGCGGGTCGTTGATGTTGAGCGAGTCGTGATAAAAAGCCGACAGCGCGCCAACCACGCCGCACAACACCGCCATCGGGTGCGCATCGCGCCGGAAGCCGGAATAAAAACGCGACAATTGCTCGTGCACCATCGTGTGGTGCATTACAGTGGTATCGAATTCAACCTTCTGCGTGGGATTCGGCAGCTCGCCGTTCAAAATCAGGTAGGCCACTTCGAGAAAATCGCAGTTTTCGGCGAGGTTCTCGATCGGGTAGCCGCGATACATCAGGATGCCCTCGTCACCGTCGATGTAGGTGATTTTCGAGGAGCAGCTGGCGGTTGACAGGAATCCGGGGTCGTAAGTGAATTTTTTGGTCTTCGCGTACAGCGGCCGGATGTCGATAACATCGGGGCCGACCGAACCTGCCACTACAGGGAAATCAATCGCCGGGGTACCATCGGTAAAAGACAGGGTTGCAAGCTTTTCAGCCATAAAATTCTCCGCGGATTCTTGAACTTAGGGGAAAATAATTATACGTCAATGGTAAACAACTGCGCCGACAACTAACGCCCCTTTTCAGGGCGTCCGCAACAACTGCAGGAGCGTGTCAAATCGCCGGTCAGGTGTCGCAGTGCGCCCCATGACCAGGTCCAACAGATCATTATCGGGTAAAACGAGTAATTCCTTGAATCGGCCAAGCTCTCCAGCGTCCAGATCGGCCAGATGCCGCGCGTTGAACTGCTCCAGTATCAGATCGAGTTCAAGCAGCCCGCGCCGGCAATCCCATCTGATCCTGCCCATTTCACCATGCGTGGCCGCGGGCGCCATAAAAACTACACCGTCCGCTTGACCATGAGTTCTTTGATCTTGCCGATCGCGCGCGTCGGGTTCAGTCCCTTGGGGCAGACGTCCACGCAGTTCATGATCGAATGGCAGCGGAACAGGCGGTACGGGTCTTCGAGGTTATCGAGGCGCTCGTTGATTGCCTCGTCGCGCGTGTCGGCGATGAAGCGGTAAGCCTGCAGGAGACCGGCCGGACCGACGAATTTGTCGGGGTTCCACCAGAACGACGGGCACGACGTCGAGCAGCACGCGCACAGAATGCATTCGTAAAGACCGTTCAACTCCTCGCGGTCGGCCGGTGATTGCAGGCGCTCTTTTTCGGGCGCCGGCGTGTCGTTCTGCAAATACGGCTTGACCGAGTGGTATTGCTTGAAGAACTGCGACATGTCGACGATCAGGTCGCGGATCACCGGCAGGCCGGGCAGCGGCCGTATCACCACCGGCTCTTTGAGATCGGCGAGTTTGGTGATGCATGCGAGGCCGTTCTTGCCATTGACTAATAGACACGGGGTTTGGGCTGGAACGATTCCACCGTCAACGGCTTCAGCTTGACCGGCTTGTACTGCAGCTTGTTGCCGTCCTTGAACCAGAACGTGTGCTTCATCCAGTTCGCGTCGTCGCGGTCATGGTGATCGCTGCGGTCGTGAGCGCCGCGGCTTTCGGTGCGCGCCTCCGCCGAAATCATGGTCGAAACGGCCGTATCGACCAGGTTGTCGAGTTCGAGCGCTTCCAGACGCGCGGTGTTGAAGACCTTGCTTTTGTCTTTGACGAACGTGTGCTTGACGCGCTCGGCGACCGCCAGCATCTTGCGCACGCCTTCGGCCAGACTGTCGGGGAAGCGGAACACGCCGCAATGCAATTGCATGGTGCGGCGCATTTCCGCGCCGACTTCCGAAACGCTCTCGCCCGACGTTGCGCCGTCGAGGCGCGCCAGACGCGCCAGCGAGCGGTCGGCGGCGTCCTTCGGCAGTTCCTTGAATGCTTTTTCGCCGGCGATGTCCCGTATCACCTGCTCGGCGGAAGATTTGCCGAATACCAGCAAGTCCAGCAATGAGTTGGTACCGAGACGGTTGGCGCCGTGCACCGATACGCACGAACATTCACCGGCAGCATACAGACCGCGCACGATATTCTCGTTGGCGCCATCCGGAACGTAAACCTGGCCGTGATAGTTGGCCGGCACACCGCCCATCTGGTAATGGCAGGTCGGCACCACCGGTATCGGGTCCCTGGTGCAATCGACGTTCGCGAATTTCATCGCGATTTCGCGTATGCCCGGCAGGCGCTTGTCGATGACTTCCGCGCCCAGGTGGTCGAGCTTCAGCAAGATATATTCGCCGTCCTTGCCGGCGCCGCGGCCTTCCTTGATTTC
>JAIOOZ010000190.1 GCA_021414185.1 Betaproteobacteria bacterium | reverse complement strand
GTTCATTGTAGCGGGTGATAACAAAGCCGGCAGAGCGGGCATCGTGAATGACTGCTTGACCCATCCCCATCCCGGGTGCCCCCTCGCCGCTGCGCTTGCTCTCCCCCTTGTCCCCCAAGGGGACTTGCTGCGCGGCGAAAGGGAAGGTGAGAGCGGCGCGACGCGTAGGCAGTCCCCCTGCCGCTGTCGGTGCCGACACTTTCATATTTTTCCGCCTGTGACTGGCACTCTTATCAAGTGATGAGCCTGAGAAAACTCTGCCCCTCACCCCCGCCCTCTCCCCGCAGGCGGGGCGAGGGAGTATTAGGCAACTGACGCTCGTCGAACGCGTGCTCGAATCGCTAATTGTCAGGGCTAGTTTTTTGCCTGCCGGCCGGCGCTAACCGAATAACTGCTCAGCCAATGAGCGCGGCGAGTGGATGGTCACGCCGGCGAAATTCCTGCCATAACCTGCGCCAAAGTGTGTGCGGTCTCCGGTGACCAGCGCGTCGCAGCGCAAGCGTATTGCCGCGGCCAGTACTGCGCGGTCTTTTTCCGGAAGCCAGTTGACCAGCCGCAATTCCGGACCGGGCGCCTGCGCCGGACTGATATGCAGACGCTTGAGCAGCGACTCCAAGCGGGTTAGCGCAGAGGGTTCTTTTGCCGCGAGATTGCGGCGCGCTTCGATCACAACGTAGTCGTCGACCCTGCAATCATGCCCGCGGCTGATCAGCAAGTGCACGAATTCGCGCACCGCGCCATCTGATTTCGCGGCGGAGAAGAGGATATTTGCATCAAGAAACACCCGCATGCGCGGACCCGCTACGCTTTGCGGGCAGATTTCCGCTTGGGCCGCGCGGTACGCCTGGTCCCTGCGGACTTGGCGCCGAGGTAGGCGGCGAGCTCCTGCTCGGCAACATCGAACTCGCGCACGCGCTCGGGCGTATACATTTCGACCGGCAGTGTGACGGCGGGACGCAGAAGCAGGCCCTCCGGGGTGGTTTCGGCGATCAGATGGTCTTCGGCTTTCAATCCAAGCGCCTGACGCAGTTTCGCCGGCAGTGTGATAACGCCGCGGCTGGTGATCGTGACATTTGCTTTCATGTAGTGCAGTTTAGCAGAATTACTGCAATGCTGCATCGATGAAGACAGGCCGGTAGTCAAAGTGGACGAGGGAACAGCAGCGACCCTGCTATACTCCGCCCCACGCGGCTTTGTTGACCAGTCCCCCTGCCGCTGTCGGTTCCGACACTTTTATATTTATCCGCCTGTGACTGGCGCCGTTACCCGGTGACAGGCCGATCGTTTTATTGGAAATCCAAATGTCTTTTGCAAATCTCGGTTTGTCCGCGGACCTTGTACGCGCGGTCGCCGAACACGGCTATACCATTCCCACACCCATCCAGATGCAGGCGATCCCGGCCGTGCTTAACGGCGGCGACCTGCTGGCCGGCGCGCAGACCGGTACCGGAAAAACGGCGGGCTTTGTGCTGCCTATCCTGCAATTGTTGTCCACACGCGAGGGTGCAAAGACAGCGAGCGGGCGTAAACCTGTTCGCGTGCTGATCCTGGCGCCGACGCGCGAGCTCGCGGCGCAGATCGAAGAAAGCGTCCGCGTTTACGGTAAATATTCGAAGCGGTCGTCCACTGTTGTGTTCGGTGGCGTCGGCATCAATCCGCAGATGATCAACCTGAAACGCGGCGTCGATATCCTCGTTGCCACGCCGGGCCGTCTGCTCGATCTGCACCAGCAGCGCGCCGTTGACCTGTCGCACGTCGAGATCCTCGTGCTCGACGAAGCCGACCGCATGCTCGACATGGGTTTCATCCACGACATCAAGCGCATCCTCGCGCAATTGCCCAAGCGGCGGCAGAACCTGCTGTTCTCGGCGACGTTCTCCGCGGAGATCAAGGCGCTGGCCGACAACCTGCTCAACGCGCCGGCGATGATAGAGGTCGCGCGCCGCAATTCGACGGTGGAGATCATCAGCCAGAAAGTCCATCCGGTCGATCGCGACAAGAAGCGCGAGTTGCTCTCGCATCTCATCAAGACGAACAACTGGCACCAGGTGCTGGTGTTTCTGCGCACCAAGCACGGCGCCGACCGGCTGGTGAAGCAGTTGATTCAGGACGGCATCACCGCGCTGGCGATCCACGGCAACAAAAGCCAGGGCGCGCGCACGCGCGCGCTCGCCGAATTCAAGACGGGCGATCTGGCGGTGCTGTGCGCCACCGACATCGCCGCGCGCGGCATCGACATCGACCAGCTGCCGCACGTGGTCAACTA
>JAIOOZ010000189.1 GCA_021414185.1 Betaproteobacteria bacterium | reverse complement strand
CACTATCCACGGAATGTCTTCTTCGATGCAGTGTTCCAGCACGTCGGTTGAAATGACGCCGTCGAACTTGCCTTCCGGCAATTGGCAGTAGGCCTCATAGCAGGGATCGTAACAACGCACTTCGTCGATGTCCCAGTAGTCAATCACGCTGTCGCGCCTGCCTACGCCCGGAATCTCGACATTCGGCAAATCATATTGATAGCCCTTGCCGCAGCCATAATCGAGCACGGTGTGCGCGCCGGTCTGGTCGATCAGGTCCTTGATGCGTTTGGTATGCGGCAGCAGGTTGACGCCGGGATAGGTCTCGTCCGACGTCAAGCCCAGCACCTGCTCGCCCTTGGTATGCAGCTCGCGGTAAAGGGCGACCATCTGCCGGTACTTCGCGCTCGGGTTGTCCCGGCTATAGGTCATAGTCAGATCACCAGTCGTTTGCGCAAGTCAGAAATTTCGGCGTCACGATATCCGAGTTCGCGCAGGATTTCGTCCGTGTGCTCGCCGCATTGCGGCGGCGTGCTGCGTATTTCGCTTGGCGTGCGCGTGAGCGTGAAGGGCTGGCCGACGAGTTCAATATCGCCCGCCAGCGGGTGCTTGACCGGCACCGCCATGTTCAAATGCTGCACCTGCGGGTCGGCAAACACCTCGTCCATCCTGTAGATCGGCCCCGCCGCCACGCCGGCCGGTTCGAATATCTGCAGCCATGCGGCGGACGTTCGTGTCGCAGTGAATTCGGACAGCGCGCGGTTGCACGCCGCGCGGTTCTGCGAGCGCAGCTCGCCGGTCGAGAAATCAACTTCCTTCAGCAGCTTTTCGGCACCCAGTGCGCGGCACAGCCTCTCCCACATCGCCTGCTCGCCCGCCGCTATATTGATGTGGCCGTCGCGAGTCGGGAAGACGCCGGTCGGGATCGAAGTCGGATGGTCGTTGCCGGTCTGCCCCGGCACTTCATGCGAGACCAGCCAGCGCGCGGCCTGGAAATCGAGCAGTGCGATCATCGCCTGCAGCAGGCTCACCTGCACCCACTGCCCTTCGCCCGAGCTTTCACGCTCAAGCAATGCCGTCATCACGCCGAGCGCGCAGTAGAGTCCGGCTGCGGAATCCGCGACCGCGATCCCGGCGCGCATCGGCCCGCGGCCCGCTTCGCCGGTGATCGACATGAAGCCGCCCATACCCTGCGCGATCTGGTCGAAGCCTGCACGCTTCGCGTACGGTCCGTCCTGGCCGAAACCGGAAATGCTCGCATACACGAGACGCGGATTGGTTTGCTTCAGCGTCGCGTAATCAATGCCAAGCCGGAACTTCACGTCGGGACGAAAATTTTCAGCTACCACGTCGGCGCGGTCGGTGAGCTTGCGAAAAATCGCCAGCCCGTCGGGGTCTTTGAAATTGAGCGTGAGAGAACGTTTGTTGCGCTGCAGGTTCTGGAAATCGGGCCCGTCGCGCGGACCACCCCAGCCGTCAGACAAATGCAATTCTGGTGGCGACTCGATGCGGACCACGTCCGCGCCCCAATCGGCGAACTGGCGCACTGCTGTGGGGCCGGAGCGCACGCGCGTGAGATCGATCACCTTAAAACGCGCGAGCGGCCCTTGCCGCGGTTTTGCGCTGCTCATTACTCGCCTTTGAACTGCGGCTTGCGCTTGGCCGCGAACGCGGCGCGGCCTTCTACATAATCCTTGCTGCGAAAGCACGCGTCTATCATGGACTGCGCGCTCGTCAGATTCCGCATCGCCGGATCTTTTTCGTATTCCAGGAATGCACGCTTGATGGCAGCCAGCGTAAGCGGCGCATTGTCCGCAATCGTCTGCGCATAGGCAGTCGTTTCGGCTTCAAGCTCGGCAAGCGCGATCACGCGATGCACCAGTCCCAGCCGCAGCGCTTCTTCGGCGCCCAACCGACGTCCGGACAGAAACAGGTCGCGCGCTCGCATCAATCCCATCACGCGTCCGAAGCGCAGGATGCCTTCGTGTCCATAACCGAGGCCCAGCTTGCCGGCGGGCACCGCGAACACCGCGTTGTCGGAGCAAAACCGTACGTCGCAGCTCGTCGCGAAATCCAGCCCGCCACCTATGCAGTAGCCGCGGATCATCGCGATGGTCGGTTTGCTGCATTCATACACTGCGTTATACGACGCCTCGTTGACGTCGTTGTAATGGCGGTTTTTCTGCGGGTCGGCGCGTACCGACTCGAAACCCGAAATGTCCGAGCCCGCGGCAAACGCTTTTTCGCCGGAACCCGCGACGACGATGACCCGGATCGCAGGATCGTTTTCGAAATCGCGCATCACCGCCGGCACCGCTTCGGCCATATCCATCGAAATCGCGTTGTGCTTGGCGGGATTATTGAAAATAATCCAGCCAATCGCGCCGTCGGTGCGCGCGATGATGCGTTCACTTTTAGTATTAAGCGTGATCATTTACCGAGATCGACCAACAGGTTGCCGGCACGGTCGACGCGCGCCCGCGCGCCTGGCGGCACGATCATGGTCGACGACGCCTCCTCGATGATGGCCGGCCCCTTGACCGCCGCACCGACCGGCAATGCGTAGCGGTCGTAGACCGGCATATCGGCGAACCTGTTGCGGTCAGCGAGCCACGCTTTGCGCTTGCCTTTGAGTGCAGCGGATGCAGCGCCCTTGCCGCCTTCGACTTTCAACGCGGCACGTCCGATAGGTGCGGTCAAAGCC
>JAIOOZ010000188.1 GCA_021414185.1 Betaproteobacteria bacterium | reverse complement strand
CCGCGCACTTCGACCCACGCGTCGTTGTTATCGGCCTTGATGATCTTGTAGGGCATCAGGTCGATGTCTTTTTGCACTTCTTTTTCCTCGAAGCGGCGGCCGATCAGGCGCTTCACCGCGTAGAGCGTGTTCTTCGGGTTGGTCACCGCCTGCCGCTTGGCGGACGCGCCGACCAGTACCTCACCGTCTTCCGCATAGGCGACGATGGACGGTGTGGTACGTGCGCCTTCCGAGTTCTCGATGACTTTCGGCTGGCCGTTTTCCATCACCGACACGCACGAGTTGGTCGTTCCCAGATCGATACCGATTATTTTTGACATATAAGCACCTTATTTCCGTAAATTTGTTTCCGCCGGCTGGTTGCGCCTGCGGGCCTGCAATTCCATGCTTCCAATATGGGGATAACTCCCGTGCTTTCAACCTGCCGGTGCTTTGGCGACGGCCACCATCGCGGGCCGGATCACGCGGTCGTTCAGCAGATAGCCTTTCTGGAACACCTGCACGACGGTATTGGGTTCGGCGTCGGCATCGACCGTGCTGATCGCCTGGTGGCGGTGCGGATCGAATTTTTGCCCGAGCGGGTTGATGTCGGTGACACGGAATTTTTCGAAAACCGAATTCAGCTGTTTCAAAGTCAGTTCGACGCCGCTCTTGAGGTTGTCGACCGTCACGTTGTTGATGGCCAGCGCCGCTTCCAGGCTGTCCTTGACTGCCAGGAGCTCCATCGAAAAATTCTCGATCGCGTACTTGTGCGCATTGGCGATGTCCGTCTGCGCGCGCTTGCGGATGTTGTCGGCGTCGGCTTTCGCCCGCAACCATGCGTCGTGATGCTCTTCGGCGGCGAGTTCGGCCTGCTTCAGCAGCGTTTCAAGCGACGGCATGACCTCTGGCGCGTTTGGCGCATGCGCGCCGGTCTCATTTGCCGTGGCGGACTGCGGCTCGTCGCCTTCGGCCATCATCGGTACCTGGTGGTCCTGCATTGCTACCCCTCGAATGGCTCAATCTTCAACTTATGGGGGCGCGTTGCCGGATTTCAAGCCCGCGTCCAGACGCAAGCCAACTTTTTGATCGATAAAGGGTAATTGGGGCCCGGGGCGGCAAAAGCAAGCCGGGGCCGGCGCTGTCTCAGCGCGGTTTGGCGGGGTCCAGCACCAGCGCGCTGAGCGCCCAGCTGATGATGCCGTAGACGATCGCGCCGCCGACCGCCGGCCAGAAACCGGCGACCAGAAAGCCTTTGACGAACGAGGCGACAAACCAGAACAGCAGCCCGTTGATGACGAACGTGAAGAGTCCGAGCATCAGGATATTGATCGGCAGCGTGAGCAGGATGAGCAGCGGCCGGATCAGCGCATTGACCAGGCCAAGGACCAGCGCGGTAATCAGCGCGGTGTAAAAGCTGTCTACCCTTATGGAGTCGAATATATAAGGCAGCGCGAGCAGCGCCAGCGCGTTGATGATCCACGTGAGTATGAGCTTCATGTTTAAGCCTTGGCGCCCAGCGCTAGAGCGCGTTCGCGCGCACGGGCGAGTTGTTCGGCCGACGGTTCGCCGCCGACCCAGCCGCCGAGATTGGCTGCCGTGATGTCGGCCAGCGCGTGTATCCAGTCGTCGCGCTCGTTAAGGCATGGAATGGAATGATAGTCCTTGCCGCCGGCGGTGAGAAAAATGGTTTTGCCTTCAATGGCGATTTCTTCCAGCGTTTCGAGGCAATCGGATACGAAGCCCGGACAGACGACGTCGACGCGCGGGGTTTTTTGTTTGCCCAGTTCCTGCAGCACTTCGGCGGTATACGGCTTCAACCATTCGGCGCGGCCGAAGCGCGACTGAAACGTAACCTTGTACTGCTCCGGCGCCAGGTTGAGCGCCGCAGCGAGCAGTCGCGCAGTCGCCTGGCATTCGCAATGGTAAGGATCGCCCTTGTCAAGCGAGTAGCGCGGCACGCCGTGAAAGCTCATCACGAGCTTGTCGGGGCGGCCGCTTTTCATCCAGTAGTCGTTGATGCTTTGCGCGAGCGCACCGATGTAACCCGGATGGTTGTGGAAGTTGCGCACGCTGCGCACCGCGGGCTGGTTGCGCATACGCGCCAACGCCGTGCCGACCGCATCGAGCGCGGTGGCGGTAGTGCTCGCTGCGTACTGCGGATAAAGCGGCAGCACCAGGATGCGGTTGCAGCCTTGCTGCTTCATGTTTTCGAGCGCGGCCGGCACCGACGGCGTGCCGTAGCGCATTGCATATTCGACGACCAGCGGTGTCTTGATGCGCTCGCCGAGGTAGCCGCGCAGCATCCGCGCCTGGCGTTCGGTGTGCGCGCGCAGGGGCGAGCCGTCAGGGCCCCAGACCTGCGCGTAGCGCTCAGCCGAGCGCTTGGGCCGGAACGGCAGGATGATCAAATTCAGTATCAACCACCACAGCGGCCGCGGAATTTCGACCACGCGCGGATCGGACAGGAATTCACGCAGGTAACGGCGCACCGCCGGCGCGGTGGGCGCATCGGGCGTGCCGAGGTTGATCAGCAGGATGCCGCACTTCGACGCGCTGCCGTGAGTGTAGGCGGGTTCGGGGAGGTAACGCGGCATGGCGCGCTAGCGCGGAGAGGTGAGAGGCGAGAGGCGAGAGACGATCGCGAGAACGTGTGCCGGGTTTTCCCCTCTCGCCTCTCGCCTCTCGTCTTTCGCTTCCCGGGCGCTAGCCATGCGACAGCGCGCTGCTCAGCAGCTTTGCGGTGATATCGACGATCGGAATCACGCGTTCGTAGGCCATGCGCGTCGGGCCGATCACGCCCAGCGTGCCGACGACCTGGCCGTCGACCGAGTAGGGCGCGGTGACGATGCTGCATTCGTCGAGCGGCACGAGCCCGGATTCGCCGCCGATGAAGATCTGCACGCCGTGCGCGCGGCTCGAGACGTCGAGCAATTGCAGCAGGCTGGTTTTTTGCTCGAACAGATCGAACAGCTTGCGCAGGCTTGCCATGTTGCCGGAGAGGTCATGCACCTGCAGCAGGTTACGTTCGCCCGAGATGACGACATCATCGGAGGCATCCTGCATGGCCTGACTGCCGACTTCCAGCGCCGCCGCCATCAGTTGCGACATGTTCTCGCGCAGTTGCTTCAGTTCGTCGTGGATGCGACGGTGGATTTCCTCGAACGAGCAGCCGGCGTAGTTCTGGTTGAGCATGTTGGCCGCTTCGACCAGTTCCGACGGCGTATAACTGCGGTCAAGTGTAAAGATGCGGTTCTGCACGTCGCCTTCGGGCGACACAATGATAATCAGTATGCGTTTGTCCGACAGGCTGACGAATTCGATCTGGCGGAACATGGCGGCGCGGCGCGGTGTCATGACAACGCCGGCAAAGCGCGTGAGGTCGGACAGCAGTTGCGAGGTCGACGACACGATGCGCTGCCGGTTTTCGGTGTGCAGCTGGCCTTCGAGCTGGTGGATCTCGACGTTGTCGAGCGGCTTGATGGTGAGCAGGGTGTCGACGAAAAAACGATAGCCGCGAGGCGTCGGAATGCGGCCGGCGGACGTGTGCGGGCTGGCGATAAAGCCCATCTCTTCGAGGTCCGCCATCACGTTGCGGATGCTCGCGGGCGACAGGTCGAGTCCCGAGACGCGCGACAGCGCGCGCGAACCCACCGGCTGGCCATCGGCTATATAGCGTTCGACCAGCGCTTTGAGCAGCGTTTGCGCGCGCTCGTTCAGGTTGGGCGTGTCATGGGCCATCGATTTATTCTACACAAATAGGCCGGCGCGGGGTGAGTAACGCAGAAGCGCGCGCCGGGGACGCCGGCAAGAACGCGCGGAAGCGCGCCTGACATTCACATATAATGAGTCCATGAATCCGTCATTCAAGACTGTCGGCCTGATCGGCAAGTACAAAAGCCCGGAAATCGCAGCACCCCTGCTGCAACTCGGCGAATACCTTGCGCGGCGCGGCGTAAAGGTGCTGATCGACCGCCTGACTGCATCGCACATCGGCGACAGCAAATACCCGGTGCTGGTGCTGGAGGACATCGGCCGCGAGGCCGATCTCGCGATCGTGCTGGGCGGCGACGGCACCATGCTCAACATCGCGCGCACGCTGGCGCCGTTCGACGTCGCGCTGGTCGGCATCAATCAGGGGCGGCTCGGTTTTCTCACCGATATCTCGCTCGGCACCATGATAGAGACCATAGGCACGATACTCGACGGTGAGTACGTGACCGAAGAGCGCATGCTGCTGGCGGCCGAAGTTTTCGACGGCAAAGAGCGCGTATTCGACGTGCTCGCGTTCAACGAAGCGGTGGTGTCGAAAGGCATCAAGGGCAGCATGATAGAGCTCGAGACGCGCATCGACGGCAAGTTTCTTTATGCGCTGCGCGCCGATGGCCTGATCGTTGCCACGCCGACGGGATCGACGGCGTACGCGCTGTCGTCCGGAGGGCCCATCATTCATCCTTCACTTTCCGCGATGGCGCTGGTGCCGATCTGCCCGCACACGTTCTCCAGCCGGCCGATCGTGATCAGCAGCGACAGCGAGGTCGAAATCGTCATCAGGAGCGCGGCCGATGCGCGCGCCCACTTCGACAGCCATTCGCGCTTCGACCTGCGCGAGGGCTATCGCGTCGTGGTGCGCCGCTACGACCACACCATACGCCTGCTGCATCCCGTGGGGCACGATTACTACAACATGCTGCGCGCGAAGCTGCATTGGACGGAATTTTATTAAACGTGAGGCGTGAGGCGATAGGCGAGAGGCGGGCAAACGTGCTTGTCACCGTGCGCGTGTCGCGCGCTGCCTCACTTCTCACTCCTCTCGCCTCACGCCTCTCGGCCTCCTGATGCTGCGCGCGCTGAACATCACAGATTTCGTCATCGTCGATCGCGCCGAGCTCGAGTTCGGCACGGGCTTTACCGCGCTGACGGGCGAAACCGGCGCCGGAAAATCCATCCTGATCGACGCGCTGGCGCTGGTGATGGGCGAGCGCGGAGACGCCTCGGTGATTCGTCAGGGCGCGGAGAAAGCCGAGATCAGCGCCGAATTCGATATCGCCAAGTTAAAGCCACTGCAGCGCTGGCTCGCCGAACACGAACTTGCCGGCGAGGACGACGCGTACCTGGTGCGGCGCGTCATCGACAGCGGCGGCCGCTCACGCGCTTTTATCAACGGCCGCAGCGTGACCGCCGCGCAATTGCGCGAAGCGGGCGAGCACCTGGTCGATGTGCATGGCCAGCACGAACATCAATCGCTCATGCGCGGCGCAGCGCAGCGCGGGTTGCTCGATGCTTATGCCGGGCTGGAAGATGCCGCAGCCACGGTCGCTACGGCGTGGCGGCGGTGGCAGGACATACGCGGACAGCTTGCCAAGCTCGAAACCAACGCCGCTGCGTTCGCGGCCGAGCGTGAAGAACTCGAATGGCAGGTGCGTGAACTCGATGCGCTCAAATTCGGTGCCGAAGAATGGCAGGAAATCAATGCCGAGCATGCGCGGCTAGCGCACGCGCAAAGCCTGATCGAGGGCGCGCAGTTTGCGATGGATGCATTGTCCGACGCGGACAATTCGAGCGTCACCCAGTTAAGCGCGGTGTCGGCGAAGCTCGATCATTTGCTCGCCTACGACGCGCGTCTGAAAGACATTATCGAGGTCGTCGCGTCGGCGCAGGCGCAGGCGCAGGAAGCGGTGTATATGCTGCGCGATTACCAGCAGCGGCTCGATCTCGATCCGAAGCGCTTCAAGGAAATCGAACAGCGGCTGGATGCGGTGCACGCCAGCGCGCGCAAATACCGCGCGACTCCCGACACTTTGCCGGACACATTGGCGCGGGCACGCGAACGCCTCGAGCAGTTGGGCGGCAACCTCGACGTCGAGTCAGTACGCGAGCGCGAGAGCGAGGCGCACGACGCTTATCTCGATGTGGCGAAAAAGCTCAGCGCAGGGCGCAAGAAAGCGGCGAAGAAGCTGGCGGAGAAAGTCACTGCGGCGATGCAAACGCTGGCGATGGCGGGCGGCTGTTTCGAGATTGCATTGACGGCATTGGAAGAAGGCAATTCGAACGGGCTCGAACAGGTCGAATTTCTGGTTTCCGCGCACAAGGGCATAGCGCCGCGTGCGCTGGCGAAAGTCGCGTCCGGCGGAGAGCTGTCGCGCATCAGTCTGGCCATCCAGACGGTGGCGAGTGAAATCGCGCAGGTGCCGACGCTGATTTTCGACGAAGTCGACGCGGGGATAGGCGGGCGCGTCGCCGAGATTGTCGGCCAGATGCTGCAGAAGCTGGGCACCAGGCACCAGGTGATGTGCGTGACCCATTTGCCGCAGGTGGCGGCGTCGGCAGACCATCAATGGCAGGTGACCAAGACAACGGCAAACGGGAAGGTGGCGAGCCGCGTCAACGTGCTGGCCAGCGCCGGCCGCGTCGAGGAGATTGCGCGCATGCTGGGCGGGGTTAAAATAACCGAGACGACGCGCAAGCACGCGGCGGAAATGCTCGGTATCAAGATCTGAACTCTAGGAGGAGCAAGCGATGAGCAAAGTAAAACTGGTGGTGCCGGAGGCGCCGGTGCCCGTGACCGCGGAGGCCAAGGTGCAACGCAAGTTCGCGCAGGGCGGGCTGCGGCTGGGCATACTCGACAACAGCAAGGGCAATGCCGACCACCTGCTGAATTTCATCGTGGACGGCATTAAGGCGCAGGTGGCGGTCGCCTCCGTCGTCATCCTGCGCAAGGGCAGCGTGAGCCTGCCGGCACCCAAGGAAATCCTCGACCGACTCACCGCGGAGGCTGACTTCGTCGTCAGCGCAATGGGCGATTGAGGGTCCTGCACGTCGTGGAGTGTCCACGACATGTCAGAGTTGCGCAAACGCGGGCTCGCCACCACCGTGATCGTGTCCGATCCGTTCATCAAGCTCGGCACCACGCAGGCCAAGGTGCTCGGCACGCCGGACCTGCCGCTGGTCAAGATTCCGCATCCGCTGGGCGGGCTGTCGCTCGAGCACGTTGAAGGGCGCTCCCTGGTAGCGGTGCCGCAGATAGTCAAACTCATCAAGGAGCACGTGAAATGAGCGATCTCGCCGAATTGCTCAAGGCCAAGGACGCGAGCATCGATGTCGACGACGATTTCGACGCGATCAACAAGCTGTACCTGGAGCGCGGCTGGGGCGACGGACTGCCGATCATCCCGCCGACGGCGGAGCGCGTCGAAAAAATGCTGGAATATTGCGACCGGCCATGGAACGAGCCGATCGCCAAGATGGCGCCGCGCTACGGCGAAGCGACGCCGCTGCGGCTCGCGGCGAACGCAGTGATGGCCGGCTGCGCGCCGAACTACTTTCCTTTGTTCATGCTCGCGATCGAAGCGATGTGCGAAGAGCCGTTCAATCTGTACGGCGTGCAGGCGACCACGCATTTATGCGCGCCGCTGGTCATCGTCAACGGGCCGGTGGTGGCGGAGCTGGGCATCAACTCCGGCCATAACGCATTCGGGCCGGGCACGCGCAGCAACGCAGCGATCGGCCGCGCGATCCGGCTGGCGCTGGTCAACATCGGCGGCGCAATTCCGACCCTGGGCGACATGTCGACTTTCGGTGCGCCCTCGAAATTCAGCTATTTTGTCGCCGAGAACGAAGCCAACAGCCCGTGGGAGCCGCTGAGCGTAGAGCGCGGTTTTGCGAAAGAGGCGAGCACGGTGACGGTCGTCGGCGCGGAATGCCCGCATAACATCAACGACCACGAAAGCCTGACCGGTCTGGGGCTGCTCACCACCATTGCCGGCACCATGGCCATCACCGGCTCGAACGATACTTATTATCTGGCCCAGCCGGTGATCGTGATGGGCCCCGAGCATGCGAAGGCAATCGCGAACGATGGTTACAGCAAGGCCGACGCCAAGCGTTTCCTGCAGGAGCACGCGACCCTGCCGCTCGGCAAGTTCTCGAAGGAGAACATCGAGCGGCGTTTTCGCGTGACGTTCAAGGACAAATACGCGAACGCGGGGTTGGACGCGCCGGTGTTCGCAATACAGAAAGCCGACGACATCATCATCGTGGTGATCGGCGGCGCAGGCAAGCATTCAGCGTACATTCCGACTTTCGGCGCGACCAGGGCAGTTACCCGCGCCTTGAAGCGCAAGGACGGCCAGCTGGCGAAGTCGGTGGAGGAGTTCCGCAAAAGCTGATCAGCTTTTGGCCTTGTGCGGGCAGTTCGGCTTGGTGCAATCGACGTATAAATGCAGCGAATGCTCGTGGATGGTGTAGCCGCGGTCCTTGGCCACCGCGATCTGGCGCTTTTCAATCGCTTCGTCGTAAAACTCCTCGACGCGCCCGCATTGCATGCACACCAGGTGGTCGTGGTGGCTGCCGCGGTTCAGCTCAAAGACCGCCTTGCCGCTTTCAAAGTGATGGCGCACCAGCAGGCCGGCCTGCTCGAACTGGGTCAGCACGCGGTACACGGTGGCAAGCCCCGTGTCGGTGCCTTCTTTCAGCAGGATTTTGTAGACTTCCTCGGCGGTCAGGTGCCGTACGTCGCTTTTCTCGAACAATTCGAGGATGCGCAGCCGCGGCAGCGTGGCTTTGAGGCCGATGGTCTTTAAGTCGGTAGGGGAACTCACGCGTTGGCCTGACGTCAGATGACTACGTTATCATACCGGCTTTTCAATGAATACCGCGCGCGTTTCCGCGCGCCACGGCCGTCAGGCCGGGATCGGGCAGATGCGAATACTAATCTTATTGTTGGCGGCGCTGGCGTTGGCGGCATGCAAGCAGAATCCCGAACTGCCGGCGATGATTTCGCCGTACAAGATCGACATTCAGCAGGGCAACGTGGTGACGCAGGAAATGGTCGACAAGCTGAAGGCCGGCCAGACCCGTTCGCAGGTCCGCTTCGTGCTCGGCTCGCCGCTGGTGGCCGACATGTTTCACGACGACCGCTGGGATTACATCTACCTGCTGCAGCGGCAGGGCAAGCCCGACGAGCGGCGCCG
>JAIOOZ010000187.1 GCA_021414185.1 Betaproteobacteria bacterium | reverse complement strand
GTCTGCCCGGTTGATCGCCGCGATTTTCTGACCTTCGGATTGCAGCACCGCAGCCTGCTTCTCGCCATCCGCGAGGTTGATTTCCTGCTGGCGTTGCCCTTCCGACTTGGCGATCAGCGCGCGTTTTTCGCGTTCCGCCGTAATCTGCGCCTGCATCGAACGCAGGATGGCTTCCGGCGGCGTCAGGTTCTTGATTTCGTAGCGCAGCACCTTCACGCCCCAGGTGCGCCCCGCCTCGTCCAGCACCGCCACCACCTGGCGGTTGATCTCGTCGCGGCTCTCGAACGTCTTGTCGAGCTCCATCTTGCCGATCTCGGAGCGCAGCGTGGTCTGCGCAAGCTGCGTGATCGCCGCAATGTAATTCGACGAACCGTACGACGCAAGCTGCGGATCGGTCACCTGGTAATAAATAATACCGTCCACGCCCAGCTGCGTATTGTCCTTGGTGATGCAAACCTGCTCCGACACGTCGAGCGGGACTTCCTTGAGCGAATGTTTGTAGGCGACACGGTCGAAAAACGGCCAGATGCCGCTCAGACCCGGCTCCAGCACGCAGTTGAATTTGCCGAAGCGCTCGACCACCCAGGCCTGCTGCTGCGGCACCACCTTGATCGATTCGATGGCCAGCACAATACCGAAGCCGATGATGAAGAACGGCACCGCCAGCCCGGCCTGCCCGCTGGCGACCAGCACCGCCGTGATGATGAATACAACGATCAGTTTTGCAAACATGGTGTCTCCCTTGGAATTGCAGTACGAATTATCAAGCAGGGCGAGTTGCGGAAACGTGCAAAGTGCTGCCCTCCACGCGCGTAATGTAGAGCGTGCTCCCCGCCTCCACCCCCTGCTCGTCGAGCACTCTGGCGTCCCACAACGCATTGCGGTAGCGCACCCGCGCGTGCCGGCCCTTCTCGTTGACCCATGCATCGAGCACCACGCTTTGCCCGATGTCGAGCGAAATGCCCGGCGCGGAGTCCTGCGTCCGGCGAAAGCGCGTCACGCCAATCACGCCGATGATGGCGATCGCCGATGCGACCACCGCCTGCGTCCAGAATGAAAAATGCGCGTAGGCCACCGCGGCGCCTGCCAGCGCGGCAATGCCGATGACCAGCAGATAAAAGGTGCCGGTGATCAGTTCGGCGATGATCAGCGCGATGCCGCCGATCGCCCACCACCAGTAATGGTCCATTCCGCCCTCCTGTTTACGCCCGTCTCATGCGGCAACAAAACCAGTGTGCCACAAAAATGCTGCTGCATTGACCGCAGCGCAAATCCGGTCCGGCATTACACCTGGATGCCGTCCAGCCAGCCGATAATACGGTCGGCCACGCGCTGCCACTCCGGTTCCAGCATCATCGCGTGCGCCATGTCCGGGAATATCTCGGCCTTGACACCGTAAACGCGCGCCGTCGATTCGATCATGGCAGGGGGGAAAAACGCATCCTCCCCGCCGCCCAGCACCAGCACCGGCACGCCCCTGGCGTGCCCGATGAAAAACTGCTGCGGCCACGACAGGTCAAAGACCGCGCGTTCCGATTCCGGCTGCATGCGCGCGAGGTGTTTGCCGATTTCCTCGTCCGGAATATGGTCGGAGAAAATCGCGCGGCGCACCGCCCGCAGTGCCGTCAGGCCCGGATGCGCGTGCTGGATCAGGTTTATCTCGCTGAACAGCGCCGGGTCGCGCGCCGCGAGCAGCATCGATGAGCCAAGCAGGCCTTCGGGCGGCACCGACGCCATCAAGACCGCCGCCGCAGCGTTCAATTTATGCAGACAGCGCTGCACTACCATGCCGCCCATGGAGTGGCCGACGACCACCAGCGGCGCGCCGATGTGCCGCGCGACGCGCTGTACGTCGTTCTCGTAATCATCGATGCTGGTTGCGACCAGCATATCGCGGCCGGCGCTGCCGCCGTGGCCGCGCAGGCTCACGGCGTGCGCCGCATACCCCTGCGACGCGAAATAAGGCAGGAAATGCTCGTCCCAGCACCACGCAGCGACGAACGCGCCATGGACAAAGAGCAGCTGCGCCGTCTTCGTCGGCGTCGCCGGCACGTGGCTGATGAGTTCGAGCCCGCCGATGTCGACAGTCTGCTTCATGGATTAATTAAGCCGCGACGCGACGGCTTGCAGTTCGATCACCTTCTGGCGCACCGTATCGGCGTCGCGCGCAACCGGCAGCATCTTGAGATAGGCCTGGAAATCAAACAGCGCCGCGCGAAAACACTCGAGATTCAGGTAAATCATGCCGCGATCGCGGTACTCCTCGGCCACGTCAGGCATCACGCTGATGATACGGTCGGTGGCCGCCAGCGCCTTCATCCACTCCTTGTGATGCGAATAAATGCCTTTGAGGTTGCGCAAGACGCGCATGAGGATTTCCTTGTTGCTCGCCGCGACCAGCATGCTCGCCACCATCGACCTGGTCGGCTCGCTGCCGTTGCGCAGCGCCTTCACGCGCTGGCGCAGCTCGTCGAAACTGAGCGACACGCCCTTGGCGTAGGGATCGAGCACTACGGTGCCTTCGCGCAGCGGGCACTTGACCAGAAAATGCGCCGGAAACGAAACGCCCCGCACCGGCAGCCCGATGCGGCGGCCGATTTCAATGTAAACCAGCGCGAGCGTGATCGGAATGCCGCGCTTGCGGTCAAGCACCTCATTCAGGAAGCTGTTGCGCGCGTCGTAGTAATTGGCGGCATCGCCGGCGAAACCGAGTTCTTCGAACAGATAACGGTTGAGCGCAATAATTTTGTCGGCCGGACTGATGTCGGCGCGCAGGCGGCGCTTTAGCGTCGCTGCCAGATCGTCGAGTTGGGCCAGATACGCGGGGATGTCCAGATCGCGGTATTCCTCGGCGGCGATCAGCAGCGCCGCTTCGGCAAGATTGATCTCTTCGTCCGCGCCGGCAACCATCCGGCCGAAGCGTTCGGCGTGCGGCGTCACGCGCGCCTCGCCAGTGGCAGGTTCATCAGCAGGTTCTGCGGTTTCATGCGCAAATGGCCGTCCGCCGTCGCCGCCAGGCCCAGAAATACCGGCTTTCCGGCAATCTCCGCGCGCATGTCCGAAGGATTGCCGAAATCGAGCCGGTAGAGCCCGATAATGCGCCGCATGCGTTCTTCGTCCACATCGCCGCCATTATAAATCTCGTTCAGCATGGCGGTGGATTCGGCGTCAAGGCCGACGTGCCACACCCAGTCGTCGTCCGGGATCTCGCGCACCGGGCTGACCGTCACCGGCGTCTCATGAAAATGCATGACCCACGCCTCGATGACGCGGCACAGTGCGCCGCAACCCGCGTGCGCGCTGTTCAACTGCAGCACCGTGTCGTAGCGCTCGTCGCGCTTCCAGTATTCGTCGTGGGTGTTGGCATCCAGCACGTCGAGCTCGATGGTGCGCAGCGGTATCTGCGCCTCGAGTATCAGCTTGCCGAGACTGCCCAGCCCGCCGCCACTTGCGTGCACGGCAACGGTCTGGTCGTCGGCCAGGCGGATCGCGCCGTTTTCCACGTTGACGCGCTGGCGCCGGAAAAACAGTTCCGCCGCGCGCGCCTTGAGACCATCGCCATCGCCGTCGAGTATGCCGCGCAGTATCGCCTGCACCGTCTGGTCGATGAAGAGCGGAGGCACTGCGACATCGCGCTGGAACAGACCGGAATAAAACGCTTCGAGCGTAGGCGCTGCCAGCAACTGGTCGCGAAAACGCAGCATGACGCGATAATTTTCCCGCGCGTCTTCGTCGCGGATTTCCGCGATCCTGCGCTCATCGACCGCGAGCCGCGGTTGTTCCAGCAGTGCTGCATGCAACGCATGCTCGGCGTCGCATGACGCCGCCACGGGCGCCAGTTCGGGCCGCGCGTAATAAGCGCGCAGATAATCGTCGGTGACCTTGAGTTTTGCGCCGCTGCGCTCCAGCAAGTGGTAACCGCAGCTGTGCCAGAAATCAGCCATGCGCAATCCGCAATGGGTGATGGGCAATGGGTGATGGGCAAATGCCCAACCCAATGCGACTACGCGTTACCGCTGACCCATTACCCATAACCCATCGCCCATTACCAGACTTCCGTCATTTTACGGGTGCGGGCGTCCCCGTGCTGCGGCTTTCAAGATTCTCCCAGCGCGCGAAAGCAGCGGCCAGGTCGGCGTCGATTTTCGCCAACCCGGCCTGCAGGGTCTTGGCCTGCGCCGGATCGTCGCGATACAGGGTGCCATCGGCGAGACGCTGGGAGATAGATGCCTGCTCACGCTCGAGCGCGGCAATCCTTTCCGGCAGGGCTTCGAGTTCACGCGTCTCCTTGAAGCTCATTTTTACTTTGGGTGTTGCGCGTGCCGCCGGTTTCGATGCAGGTTTGTGCGCAGCGACACTGGTTTTAGTCGCATCGCGCTGCGCATCCGCATGAAACTCCCTGGCGCGCCGCCAATCCGCGTAGCCGCCGGCGTATTCGACGAGCTTGCCTTCTCCTTCGAACGCAATGACCTGGGTCACCAGGTTATCGAGGAAGGTGCGGTCGTGGCTGACGAGGAACAGCGTGCCCGTATATTCCTGCAGCAATGCCTCGAGCAGCTCCAGTGTTTCAATATCGAGATCGTTGGTCGGCTCGTCGAGCACCAGTACATTGGCCGGCTGCGCAAAGAGGCGCGCGAGCAGCAGCCGGTTGCGCTCCCCGCCCGACAGGCTCGACACCTTGGCACGTGCGCGCTCGGGCGGAAACAGGAAATCACCGAGGTAGGAAATCACGTGCTTGCGCGTGCCGCCGATTTCGATGAAGTCGGAGCCCGGGCTGATGACTTCCGCCAGCGTCGATTCATCATTGAGCTGCGCGCGGAACTGGTCGAAATAAGCGATCGACAACCTGGTGCCACGCCGCACCTTGCCGCTGTCCGGTTCAAGTTCGCCCAGCAATAACTTCAACAGCGTGGTCTTGCCGCAACCGTTGGGTCCCAACAAGCCGACTTTGTCGCCGCGCTGGATCACGCACGTAAAATCCGCGATGACTGGCTTGTCGCCGAAACGTTTGCTGACGGCCTGCATTTCGGCCACCAATTTGCCGGAGCGCTCTCCGGCGGCGACGTCAAGGTTGACCTGGCCGAGGCGGTCGCGGCGCGCGGCACGCTCGCGGCGCAATTGCTCCAGCCGCAATACCCTGCCCTCGTTGCGCGTGCGCCGCGCCTGTATGCCTTTGCGTATCCAGACCTCTTCCTGCGCCAGCAT
>JAIOOZ010000186.1 GCA_021414185.1 Betaproteobacteria bacterium | reverse complement strand
AAACCGGCGTTAGCCTGTACTGAAACTTCGTTCTCGCGGGGACAAACCATGCTGGATTCAGCCGTGGATTCTACCAAGAAGCCCGCCCTCCCCACAACCTGACCGCGTGCGATCGATGGGCCGAGAATGCCGGCCTTCCGTGCCCATTTTGCCGATTAGTCCGACGTTTTAGCCAATTCCCCCAAATGCTGAAGATCTACAACACCCTGGCCCGCGAAAAGCAACTATTTGTCCCCATTGAGCCAGGCCGCGTCAACATGTACGTCTGCGGCATGACGGTGTACGACTTCTGCCACCTCGGCCACGCCCGCGTCATGGTGGTGTTCGACCTCGTCGCACGCTGGCTGCGGGCCAGCGGTTACGCCTTGACCTATGTGCGCAACATCACCGACATCGACGACAAGATCATCCGCCGCGCCGGGGAGAATGGCGAAACCATCCGCCAGCTCACCGATCGCTTCATCGCCGCCATGAACGAAGACGCCGGTGCCCTCGGCGTGCTGCGCCCGGACGCCGAGCCGCGTGCCACCGAGTTTGTGCCGCAGATGCTGGACATGATCGGCACGCTGGAGCAGAAGGGCTATGCCTATGTTGCGGAGAGCAATGACGTCTGCTATTCGGTGCGCAAGTTCGACGGTTACGGCAAGCTCTCCGGCAAGTCGCTGGAAGACCTGCGTGCCGGCGAGCGCGTTGATGTCATGGCCGGCAAGCAGGATCCGCTCGACTTCGTGCTGTGGAAGCATGCGCGTGACGACGAACCCGCCGAAGTGAAGTGGGAATCGCCCTGGGGGCCCGGTCGCCCGGGCTGGCACATCGAATGCTCGGCCATGGGCTCGCAACTGCTCGGCAGGCATTTCGACATCCACGGCGGTGGCCAGGACCTGCAGTTTCCGCATCACGAAAACGAGATCGCCCAGTCGGAAGGCGCGCACCACTGCCAGTTCGTCAATTACTGGATGCACAACGGCTTCGTCCGCGTCGATGACGAAAAGATGTCGAAGTCACTCGGCAACTTCTTCACCATCCGCGAGGTGCTGAAAAAGTACGACGCCGAAGTCGTGCGCTTCTTCATCCTGCGCGCCCACTATCGTAGCCCGCTCAACTATTCCGATGTCCATCTCGACGATGCGCGCCAGGCCCTGACCAGGCTCTACACCGCGCTGAAGGCTGTCGCCGGCGAAGCACCTGTGGATTGGACGGAAGCCCACGCGGTGCGCTTCAAGGCCGCGCTGGACGACGATTTTGGCACGCCGGAAGCCATGGCGGTGCTGTTCGATCTGGCCACTGCGGCCAATCGCGGCGACGCAGGCCTTGCGCTTCAGCTCAAGGCGCTGGGCGGCGTGCTGGGCCTTTTGCAGCGCGATCCGCAGATATTCCTGCAGGCGGCGCCGGCCGGGGGCCTCAGCAACGAGGACATCGAAGCAAGAGTCGGCGCCCGCACCACGGCGAAGAAGGCGAAGAACTTCGCCGAGTCCGACCGCATCCGCGACGAACTCAAGGCCGCCGGCATCGTCCTCGAGGATGGGCCGCAGGGCACCGCCTGGCGCCGGGCCTAGGGCCCCTTTACCGCCCGGTCGCCATCTTGCCAGCGCCGACTCTTGGTGCGCGGCGTTTCAGAAATAGGTTCTAAGCAAGAAGGTCGAGCAGCTTCAAACACAGGCCATGATTTCCTGTCCGTAGTTGGGGTCGGGGATGCCGACGGCGGCGGCTTCGAGCAGGGCAGGGTGCTTGATCAGGGCCTCGTCGATTTCGCGCGGGGCAATGTTCTCGCCGCCCTTGATGATCAGTTCCTTGATGCGGCCGGTGACGAAAGCGAAGCCGTCCCCGTCCAGGTAACCCAGGTCGCCGGTATGCAGCCAGCCATCCGGTTCCAAGGTGCGCCCCGTCTCTACCGGATCCTTGTAGTAGCAGCTCATGACGTTGTCACCGCGCACCATGATTTCGCCGACTTCCCCGGCCGGCAGCACGGTGCCGTCGCTGCCGACGATCCTGGCCTCGTTGCCCCAGGCACGCCCCGGACTGCCGACCTTGCGCCACTCCGGCGCCAGCGGGTTGGAAAAGCAGGGCGCGGCGGTTTCGGTGAGGCCCATGGTTTCGATAATGCCGACGCCGAACTTGTTCTCGAAAGCCAGGTGCTGCGCCGGTGGCAGCGGTGCCGAGGCCGAGCGGCAGAAACGGATCGCCGACGCGTCGAGGCCCAGAGTCGCCAGATCGGGCCCGTTGAGCAGGTAGGCGATCATGGTCGGCACCAAGTTCACCCAGGTACAGCCCTGCCCGATCGCGGTCTGCCAGAAACTGGACGCGCTGAAGCGATGGGGCAGTACCAGGCTGCCGCCGTGGATCAGCGGCGAGGTCGCGGTGACCACCTGCGCATTGATGTGATACAGCGGCAGCACGGCCATCACCCGGTCTGCGGGGCCGAGTTCATGCGCGGCGGAAACGAAAGCTCCGCCCGAGACCACGGCGCGCTGCGCGAGCACGGCGCCCTTGGGCTTGCCCGTGGTGCCCGAGGTGTACATCATCAGCGCCGGATCTTCCTCGCCGGGAGGCGCGGACAGGGCGCCGCTACCGGCGGGCGGTAGGAATTCGGCGGCGTCGACCTCGCACACCACCGTGCGCGGCGGCCTGGCCATGCCGGCGGACGCCTGCCGCAGCCGTTCGACCTGGTCGGGCGCGACGAAGACGATTTCCGCGTCGCTGTGCTCGAGCACGTAGCTCAGTTGCATCGGCTGCGCCAGCAGGTTGAGCGGTGTCACGCAGTAGCCGCCGTACATGGCACCGATGAGCAGGCGGCAGGTCTGGTAGCCATTGTGCATCAGCAGGGCCACCTTGGCACCGGGCCGTATCCCCTCGCTTTCCAGATACGCCGCCAGGCGCCGCGAAGCGTCGCGCAGTTCGCCGAAGCTCATGGTCAGCCCGGTTTCCGGCGCGACCAGGTAAGGCGCGTCGGGGCGCTGTTGCGCCTGATGGTCGACCCGGGCGCGTATGGTGCGGAGCATCCCTACTTCCCGTACCTGCGGAAATGCTCGCCGAAGATGTCTTCCAGCGCCGGTTCGCGCGGGGCGATCTTGCGCGAGATGCGCGTGATGTTCAGGTAGTGGCGGTAGTTCATGTTGTCGGAGAAGTTGTTGCGGCCCCAGGTGCCGCAGCCCATCGACAGCGAGAACGGCAGGCCGTTGTCGAAGCTGCCGCCGGTGGCATAGCAGTGGATCTGGTTCACGATCACGCGCGACACCGGCAGTTCGAGGCCGAGGCGCAGGATGTGCGTGTCATCGGCACTGTGGATGCTGACCGAGTGCCCGGCACCCTGGAAGGCATAGATGTCGGCGACGATGGCGCAGGCGTGGTCGAAATCGCGCGCCCGGTAGACGGCCAGCACCGGCGACAGTTTCTCGCCGGAGAAAGGACAGTCCGGGCCGGTGCCGCTTTCCTCGACCATCAGGAAGCGGGCGCTGCGCAGGGCATCGCGTTCGAGCCCGGCCAGACCCGCGATGCGCGGCGCATCCTGCGCCGTCACCACAGCAGCCAGTTTGCCGTGGGGCCACATCACGGCCTGCAGTTTCGCCTTCTCTGCTGCGGTGAGCAGGACGCCACCGGCCGCGGCGAGGGCGAACATCGCGCCGGAATACACCGCATCGAGAATCACCACGCTGTTTTCCGACGAGCAGCTGGTGGCATTGTCGAAGGTCTTGGAGCGGGCGATCGCCGCCGCAGCGTCGGCCAGCTTCGCCGAACTGTCGATGATGCTCGCCACGTTGCCGGCGCCGACGCCGAAGGCCGGCGTGCCGCTGGCATAGGCGGCGCGCACATTGGCCTGCGAGCCGGTGGCCACCACCAGGTCGGCCTGCCGCATCAAGGCATGGGTCGCCTCCTTGGTGATCGGCGCCGGCAGCATCTGCACCAAGTCCGGCGGCGCGCCGAGCTTCGCCAGTTCGGCATCGATGTAGCCGATCAGCGCCGCACCCGTGCTGGCACCCTTGGGCGAGGGAGCGACGATCACCGCATTGCGCCCCTTGAGCGCATTGATGATCTTGTTCGCGGGCGTGGCGCCGGGATTGGTCGAGGGCGTGATGGCGGCCACCACGCCGACCGGGCGGGCAATTTCGACGATGCCGAGCTCCGGGTACTCGGCGATGATACCGACGCTCTTCGCGCCCTTCAGGTCGCGCAGCAGGCCCAGGGTCTTGCGGTGGTTCTTGGTGACCTTGTCCTCGACCACGCCGAGGCCCGTGTCGCGCACCGCCATTTCGGCCAGGGCACGGTTGCGAGCGGGCTCCATGATGGCCCAGCCGGCGGCGGTGACCACCGCGTCGACCGCCGCCTGGTCATAGCTTTCATAACGACGCTGGGCGGCGCGCGCCTTCTCGATCAGGGGGGTGACGATGCTGTCCATGCCGAAGCTGCCTTTCTACTGCGGGAGTTCGCTGCGCTTGGTCCGCTCGCGCAGTTGCCGTTGAATGGGATAAACCAGCGCCACCACCGCCAGCACCATGACCGTGGCACTGATGGGGCGCCCCATCAGCACCGTCCAGTAGCACCATCGGTGCGATGGGGAATTTGAACTTCTCGAACAGGTAGCCGAGGATGCCGAAGGTGGTGATGACGTAGAGGTCGGACAGGTTGTTGCGTGCGGCGAAGGCGCCGATGAAGCAGAACAGCACGACGAAGGCCGATACCACCGCCTCCGGCAGTTCGAGCACCTTGACCAGCGGCTTGATGGCGAAATAGCCGATGACGCACATGCCGATCACGCCGAGGAAGATCGAGGCGAATACGGCATAGACGAAGGGTCCGGAGGTGACGAAGACCTGCGGTCCCGGCTGCATGCCGTGCAGCAGGAAGGCGCCGAGGATGATGGCGGTGGCGCCGCTGCCCGGGATGCCCATGGTCAGCAGCGGGATCATGGCACCGCCCACCGACGAGGTCGCCGCCGTCTGCGGCGCGATGATGCCTTCGGCGATGCCGCTGCCGAGTTCCTTGCCGCGCTTGCCGTACTGACCCTCGGCACCGTAGGCGACGAAGGAGGCGACGGTGGCGCCGGCACCGGGAATGATGCCGACCACGATGCCGATCAGCGCGCTGCGGAAGAAGCTCATCTTGAGCTTGATCATTTCCGCCAGCGTCGGGAACTCGGTATTGATGCTGCGGTCGGTGTCCGCCGGCGTGCCGTCACCGGCGAAGCCCTTCTCCATGCGCGTGAAGACCTCGCCCAGGCCGTAGGCGCCGACCATCACCAGCAGGTACTCGATGCCGTCCTGCAGGAAGGGCACGCCGAAGGCGAAGCGTTCCGAACCATAGATCGAGTCGACGCCGACGGTGGCGATCAGGAGGCCGAGCATCAGGCTGATGGCGGCGTTGGTAATCGAGCCCCCGCCGAGCGACACCACGCTGGCGAGGCCAAACATGATGATGGCGAAATACTCCGGCGAGGAGAAGGTCAGGGCGAAGGTGGCGACCGGAGCGGATGCCAGCACCATGACCATGGTCGTCAGCAGGCCGCCGCCCAGCGCGGAGAACAGGGTCCAGCCCAGCGCCTTGGCCGGCTGGCCCTTGCGCGCCATGGTGTAGCCGTCCCATAGCAGGGGCACGTCTATCGGTTCGCCCGGGATGCGGAACAGGATGGCGGTGAAGGCGCCGCCGTAGGTGCCCGAGACATACATGGCCGTCAGCAGGATGATCGCCGGCAGCAGTTCCATGCTGTAGGTGAAGGGCAGCGCGAGCACCACGCCCATCACCAGCGTCAGGCCCGGCAAGACCGCGACCAGCATGCCCAGCACCAGGCCGATGAACAGCACAAGGAGGTTCATCGGCTGCAGCACCTGCAGGAAGCCGTTGCCGAGGTGGACTAGCGCATCCATCAATGCACCCCCATGGTCTTCAGCAGCCAGAGCGAAACCGCCGAGAAAGGTTCCACCCCGAGCGGCAGAGACACATAGACCACTTTCATGAAGATGAACAGCAGCACCAGCGAGCCGAGCACGCTGGAGAAGGCGATGACAGTCCAGTTGCGGTAGCGCCCGATGACCATGAACAGCGCCAGGTAGGCGATGGTGGCGAGGAAGAAGCCGAGCGAGGATATGGCGACGACGTAGATGATGGTCAGGACGATGCCGCCGGCGAGGATCAGCGGGTAGCTGCGCTGCTTCTCCTCACCCTCGACTTCGCCGCTGTCCTTCATCAGCTTTTCGAGCAGGCCGGCCGCGGTGAAGGTTTCGCCGATCAGCAGGTTCTTGATGATTTCATAGACGCAGACCAGGCCGAGCAGGACCAGAATGGACTTGGGCCAGAAGTCCGGCCCGATCCGTCCCGGCGCCGCCGGAAACTCGATGCGGCCCGCCACCTGGTAGAAGTACATCGCTGCGATTTGCAGCACGATGTAGGGCGAAGCACGCAGCAGGCGGTTCAGCATGGCGATTCCCGCTCCGGGCCGGTGGCAGGCTGTTTACTTCTTGCCGGCGAACTTCTGCATGGTGTCGATTTCGCCCGTGATGAAGGCCTGCGCCTCGG
>JAIOOZ010000185.1 GCA_021414185.1 Betaproteobacteria bacterium | reverse complement strand
CGCCGGCGGCGACATGGTGCCGTCGGAGCGCACCGTCACTGTCGCCATCGGGCACGGGAAGAAGGCCGCGCGCAATATCGATGCATGGCTGCGCGGCGGCGTGCACACGGCGCCGCCAAAGCACGAAGTAGCGCGCTTCGACCTTCTGAACACCTGGTATTACGCCGACGCGCCCCAGACCGTGCAGCCAGTGCTCGACATCCTGCGCCGCCAGTCGAGCTTCGACGAAGTGCTGGGCGGGCTCGACGAATCGAACGCGTTGTTCGAAGCGCGCCGCTGCCTGTCTTGCGGCAATTGCTTCGAATGCGACAACTGCTACGGCGTGTGTCCCGACAACGCGGTCATCAAGCTCGGGCCCGGCAAACGCTTCGAATTCAACTACGACTACTGCAAGGGCTGCGGCATGTGCGCGACCGAGTGTCCGTGCGGCGCGATTGCAATGGTGCCGGAAACGATTTAGCGCCGAACTCCGGGTGTGCCGGGATAACGGGAATCCCGCGGGAAAAACGCAGTTAAGAATTTAGCTGGAGCAGAGGAGCGTTTACGCTTGGCGTCGCGTCAAACGACGCCCTCCATGATTTGCACTTCGACCAGCGTGCCGGCCGCGACATTGCCCTGGTCGGTCGGCAGGATGATGAAACAATTGGCTTCTGTCATTGAGCGCAGGATGCCGGAGCCTTGATCGCCGGTGACGCGCACGCTCCAGGCGCCCGCGGCGTCCTGCGTCAGAATGCCGCGCTGAAACTCGGTGCGGCCCGGGGCCTTTTTCAGCGTGCTGGTGCAGGGCACTTTGAAAGTCGGCAGCGGCGGCAGCGGATCGCGGCCTGAAAGCTTCAACAACGCGTCGCGCACGAATTGATAGAACGTCACCATCACCGACACCGGGTTGCCCGGCAGGCCGAAGAAATGCGCGCCGCCGATGCGGCCGTAGGCGAGCGGACGCCCGGGCTTCATCGCGATTTTCCAAAAGACAACTTCGCCCAGACGTTCGAGCAGTTCTTTCACGAAATCGGCTTCGCCGACCGATACACCACCGCTGGTGATGACAACGTCGGCGCAGCGAGCGGCTTCGTTGAATGCCTGCTCAAGCAGTTTCGGATCGTCGCGGATGACGCCCATATCTATCACTTCGCAACCCAGCCGCGTCAGCATGCCGTGTATGGTGTAGCGATTGCTGTCGTATATCTGTCCCTCGCCCAGTGGGGTGCCGATCGAGCGCAATTCGTCGCCGGTCGAAAAAAAAGCGACGCGCAGCTTGCGATAAACCGAGATCTCACCGATACCGAGTGATGCGATCAGCCCGATTTCAGCCGGTCGCAATAGTTCTCCGCGCTTGAGCGCGACCTGGCCGGTTTTCAGGTCTTCGCGCCGCCCGTCATGATGCGCACGCAAGCGCCGGCCTTGACTGCGCCCTGAAACGGCACGCCGGCGAAAGAGCTCCCGGCGACCTTGAGCGTGACTTCGCCGTCGGCTTTGAGATCGGAGAAACGGACGGCATAGCCGTCCATCGCCGAATTGTCGTGAGACGGCACGTCGAGCGGTGAAACCACATCTTCAGCCAGTACACGGCCAAGGCCGGCACGGATATGCACGCGTTCGACGACCGCGACGGGCGACAGAAAGCGCGCGATGAACTCGCGTGCCTTGGCGACCGGCATGGAGTTGGGATCGTAATCGTCGGCGCAACTGGCGGCGCGGATGGAATCGACAGGATTGTTCATGATTGTTGCGTCTGTTGTGGCATGCGAGGGCAAATTCTACCGGAATCCGGCGTCGCGCAGCAGCAGCGCAGTATTGGTGCAAGCATGGTTAGGGGTTATTATTCGTGAAAGTTGTCGTGTGTGACGCGGGATCAGGAGAAAAGTGGTGTTACGAACTCGTTTTGTCCATGTACGTACTTTCGCGTGCATCGGTCTGGTGTTGTGTTGCGCTGCAACCGCATGGGCGGCGGAAGACATACGCCTGGCGACGACGACTAGCACTGAGAACTCGGG
>JAIOOZ010000162.1 GCA_021414185.1 Betaproteobacteria bacterium | reverse complement strand
GGCGAGATGCTGAAGGCGCAGGCCAAGTTGCTCGATCTGCGCAAATACATCACGAAAATCTACAATTCGAGCGGCAAGCACGAAGATATCGACTCGCTCACCGACGGCGAGATCATGGAGCTGGCGAAGAACCTGAGCAACGGCGTGCCGTTCGCCACTCCGGTGTTCGACGGCGCAAACGAAGCCGAGATCAAGGAAATGCTCGAGCTCGCGGGGCTGCCCAAGTCAGGCCAGATCACGCTGTTCGATGGCCGCACCGGCGAAGCTTTTGATCGCCAGGTCACCGTAGGCTATATGCAGATGCTGAAGCTGCATCACCTGGTCGACGACAAGATGCACGCGCGTTCGACTGGACCGTACAGCCTGGTTACGCAGCAACCGCTGGGCGGCAAGGCGCAGTTCGGCGGTCAGCGTTTCGGCGAGATGGAAGTGTGGGCGCTCGAAGCTTATGGCGCGTCGTACACCCTGCAGGAAATGCTCACGGTCAAGTCGGACGACACCGAAGGCCGCCGCAAGGTCTACGAGTCCATCGTCAAGGGCGAGCACAAGATCGAAGCCGGCATGCCGGAATCGTTCAACGTGCTGGTCAAGGAAATCCGTTCGCTCGCGATCGATATCGATCTCGACCACGAACGCTACTGACCGCGCCGTATCGCATGCAGGCATCGATTTTCGGGATTTTGTGCATCACGCCTCTTTGGAGTGAAAAATGAAAGCACTACTGGATCTGTTCAAGCAGGTAACGCCGGAAGAAGAGTTTGACGCAATCAAGATCGGGCTGGCATCGCCCGACAAGATACGCTCGTGGTCGTACGGCGAGGTCAAGAAGCCGGAGACCATCAACTACCGCACCTTCAAGCCGGAGCGGGACGGCCTCTTCTGCGCCAAGATTTTCGGGCCGGTCAAAGACTACGAGTGCCTGTGCGGCAAGTACAAGCGTCTGAAGCACCGCGGCGTGATCTGCGAAAAATGCGGCGTCGAAGTGACGCTGTCGAAAGTGCGCCGCGAGCGCATGGGCCATATCGAGCTCGCCTCGGTCGTCGCCCACATCTGGTTTTTGAAATCGCTGCCGTCGCGCCTGGGCATGGTGCTCGACATGACGCTGCGCGATATCGAACGCGTGCTGTATTTCGAAGCCTATGTCGTGACCGATCCCGGCATGACGCCGCTGCAGCGCTGCCAGTTGCTGTCGGAGGACGATTACCTCGCCAAGGTCGAGGAATTCGGCGATGACTTCACCGCCATCATGGGCGCCGAAGGCGTGCGCGAACTGCTGCGCGCGATCGATTTGCAGCACGAGATCGAAACGCTGCGCACCGAACTCGCGGCCACCACCTCCGACACCAAGATCAAGAAGATCGCCAAGCGCAGTGCTCGAGGCCTTCCACAAGTCCGGCATCAAGCCGGAGTGGATGATCATGGAAGTCCTGCCGGTACTGCCGCCCGAACTGCGTCCGCTGGTGCCGCTCGACGGCGGCCGCTTCGCGACTTCGGACCTGAACGACCTGTATCGCCGCGTCATCAACCGCAACAATCGCCTGAAGCGCCTGCTCGAATTGAAAGCGCCCGAAATCATCGTGCGCAACGAGAAGCGCATGCTGCAGGAAGCGGTCGATTCGCTGCTCGACAACGGCCGCCGCGGCAAGGCGATGACCGGCGCCAACAAGCGTCCGCTGAAATCGCTTGCCGACATGATCAAGGGCAAGGGCGGACGTTTCCGCCAGAACCTGCTGGGCAAACGCGTCGACTACTCGGGCCGCTCGGTCATCGTGGTCGGACCGCAGTTGAAGCTGCACCAGTGCGGATTGCCGAAGAAAATGGCGCTCGAACTCTTCAAGCCGTACATTTTCCACTCGGTCATCGTGGTCGGACCGCAGTTGAAGCTGCACCAGTGCGGATTGCCGAAGAAAATGGCGCTCGAACTCTTCAAGCCGTACATTTTCCACAAGCTGGAAGTGCTCGGTCTCGCCACGACCATCAAGGCCGCCAAGCGCCTGGTCGAGCAGGAAGTGCCCGAAGTGTGGGACATCCTGGAAGAAGTCATCCGCGAACATCCGGTCATGCTGAACCGCGCGCCAACGCTGCATCGCCTGGGCATTCAGGCGTTCGAGCCGGTGCTGATCGAAGGCAAGGCGATCCAGCTGCATCCGCTGGTGTGCGCCGCCTTCAACGCCGACTTTGACGGCGACCAGATGGCGGTGCACGTGCCGTTGTCGCTCGAAGCGCAGCTCGAAGCGCGCACGCTGATGCTGTCGACGAACAACATCCTGTCGCCCGCCAACGGCGAGCCTATCATCGTGCCGTCGCAGGACATCGTGCTGGGCCTGTACTACTTTTCGCGCGAGAAAATGGGCGCGCGTGGCGAGGGCATGGCGTTCTCCAACGTCGGCGAAGTTTCACGCGCCTACGAAACGCGCCAGGTCGAAATCAACGCCAAAATCCAGGTGCGCATCAAGGAAATCGAGATCGACGAATCCGGCGAAAGAAGCGAGAAGGTGACGCGCTACCAGACCACGGTCGGCCGCGCGCTGCTCTCGGAAATCCTGCCGCCGGGCCTGCCGTTCGAGCTCATCAACAAATCGCTCAAGAAGAAAGAGATCTCGAAGCTGATCAATCACGCGTTCCGCCGCTGCGGACTGCGCGAGACCGTGATTTTCGCCGACAAGCTGATGTACAGCGGTTTCACGATGGCGACGCGCGCGGGTATTTCGATCGCGGTCGACGACATGCTGGTGCCGACGCAGAAGGGCGACATCATTTCGGAAGCAGAGAAAGAAGTGCAGGAAATCGAGTCGCAATACACCTCGGGCCTCGTGACGCAGGGCGAGCGTTATAACAAGGTAGTCGATATCTGGGGCCGCTCCGGCGACAAAGTTGCCAAGGCGATGATGGACCAGCTCGGCACCGAAGATGTCGCGGCGTGGGATTACAAGAAGCAGGACTACCTGCCGCTGAAGGACAAGAAGGGCAACCCCGTTACCCAGGAGTCTTTCAACTCGATCTACATGATGGCCGACTCGGGCGCGCGCGGTTCTGCCGCCCAGATCCGCCAGCTGGCCGGCATGCGCGGCCTGATGGCCAAGCCGGACGGCTCGATCATCGAGACGCCGATTACCGCGAATTTCCGCGAAGGCCTCAACGTGCTGCAGTACTTCATTTCCACGCACGGTGCGCGTAAAGGCCTGGCCGATACCGCATTGAAGACGGCGAACTCGGGCTATCTCACGCGCCGCCTGGTGGACGTGACGCAGGATCTGGTGGTGACCGAGGAAGATTGCGGCACGTCGCAAGGTGTCGCGATGAAAGCGCTGATTGAAGGCGGCGAAGTCGTCGAGTCGCTGCGCGAGCGCATTCTCGGCCGCGTCAGCACGACCGAGATGATCAATCCGGAAAGCGGCCAGCTCATGTTCCCGGCCAATTCGCTGCTGGATGAAGATGCAGTTGAAGCGATCGAAGCGGTCGGCCTGGACGAAATCAAGGTGCGCACGCCGCTTACCTGCGAGACGCGTTACGGCCTGTGTGCCAAGTGCTATGGCCGCGATCTGGGCCGCGGCTCCATCGTCAACGTCGGCGAAGCGGTTGGTGTTATTGCCGCGCAGTCGATCGGCGAACCGGGCACGCAGTTGACGATGCGCACCTTCCACATCGGGGGTGCGGCATCGCGTACCGCGGTGGTGAGCCAGGTGGAAAGCAAATCGGCGGGTGTTGTGCGTTATTCGCCTGGCATGCGCTATGTAACCAACGCGCGCAGCGAGTTGATCGCGATCTCGCGCAGCGGCGAAGTGCTGATACACGATGAGCATGGCCGCGAACGCGAACGCCACAAGGTTACGTATGGCGCGACCCTGCTGGCGCGTGACGGCGAACAGGTAAAGGCCGGACACGTGCTCGCGATGTGGGATCCGCATACGCGACCTATCATTACCGAGTACGCGGGGCGCGTGCGCTTCGAGAACGTCGAGTAAGGCGTTACCGTTGCCAAGCAGACCGACGAAGTCACAGGCCTGTCCACTCTCGTGGTGGTCGATCCCAAGCGGCGCGGCAGCGCGCAGGTCAAAGGGCTGCGCCCGCAGGTGAAACTGCTCGATGCGAGCGGCCAGGAAGTGAAGATTGCGGGTTCCGACCAGTCGGTCAATATCACGTTCCAGATCGGTTGCATCATTACCGTGAAAGACGGTCAGGAAGTGTCGGTCGGCGAAGTGCTGGCGCGTATCCCGCAGGAAACCTCGAAAACGCGCGATATCACCGGCGGTCTGCCGCGGGTGGCCGAGCTCTTTGAAGCGCGTTCGCCGAAAGACGCGGGCTTGCTCGCCGAAATCACCGGCACGGTCTCGTTCGGCAAGGACACCAAGGGCAAGCAACGCCTGGTGATCACCGATCTGGACAGCGTCGCGCACGAGTACCTGATACCGAAAGACAAGCACGTGATGGCGCACGACGGCCAGGTCGTCAACCGCGGCGAGGTCATTGTCGACGGTCCGGCCGATCCGCACGACATCCTGCGCCTGTTGGGTGTCGAGGCGCTGGCGCGTTATATCTGCAACGAAGTGCAGGACGTTTACCGCCTGCAGGGCGTGAAGATCAACGACAAGCACATCGAAGTGATCGTGCGCCAGATGCTGCGCCGGGTAACCATCGTGGATGCGGGCGATACGCGCTTTATCGTGGGCGAACAGCTCGAACGCGCCGAAGTGCTGGACGAGAACGATCGCGTAACGGCCGAAGGCAAGAAGCCGGCGACCTACGACTTTATGCTGCTGGGTATCACCAAGGCATCGTTGTCGACCGATTCGTTCATTTCGGCGGCCTCGTTCCAGGAAACGACGCGGGTGCTGACCGAGGCGGCAATCATGGGCAAACGCGACGAATTGCGCGGGTTGAAGGAAAACGTCATCGTCGGCCGCCTGATTCCGGCGGGCACGGGCCTGGCCTACCACAACACGCGCAAGCGTCAAGTGGCGGCCGGGGAGCTCTTGCCGCTGACCGAGGCAGCGCCCGAAGAGGCGGCACCAGCCGAAACCCGCGAGCAGGTTGCTTGACAGGGGTGCTGTAACCCTCTAAAATTTACAGTCTTTTTAGCTTCAAACCCAAAAACGGACGGGACGGCATTTAGCCGTCCCCTCCTTTTTTCAGGCACGCGAAATTTGCGGGTCCCGGGCACGAAAATAAGCGGAAACAAGCAGTAATTAGCTGAAAGCAGATAACCGACCATGCCGACGATCAACCAGTTAGTGCGCAAGCCGCGCGTCATACGCACCGTGAAAAGCAAGGTGCCGGCGCTCAAGAATTCGCCGCAAAAACGCGGGGTCTGCACACGCGTTTATACGACGACGCCGAAGAAGCCGAACTCAGCCCTGCGCAAGGTCGCGCGCGTGCGTCTGACCAACGGGTTCGAAGTGACAAGCTACATTGGCGGCGAAGGCCACAACCTGCAGGAGCACTCGGTGGTGCTGATCCGCGGTGGCCGCGTCAAGGACTTGCCGGGCGTGCGTTACCACATCGTACGCGGCAGCCTGGATACCGCGGGTGTGAAAGACCGTAAACAGAGCCGTTCCAAGTACGGCGCCAAGCGGCCGAAGGCTGCGTAACACCTGCCCTGCCAAACAGAATAGAGAAATCATATGCCACGTCGTAGAGAGATACCAAAACGCGAGATCCTGCCCGATCCGAAATACTCGAGCGTTGATGTCGCCAAGTTCGTCAACGTGCTGATGCAGGCCGGCAAGAAGTCGATCGCCGAGGGCATTATTTACAACGCGCTTGAGCAGATCAAGAAGAAAACGAGCAAGGATCCGCTGGAAGTCTTCACGACGGCAGTCAACAACGTCAAGCCGATGGTGGAAGTGAAAAGCCGCCGCGTCGGTGGCGCGAATTACCAGGTTCCGGTGGAAGTCCGTCCCATCCGGCGCACCGCGCTTGCAATGCGCTGGTTGCGCGATGCGGCACGCAGCCGTGGTGAGAAATCCATGGGCGCGCGGCTGGCGGGCGAAATCGCCGAGGCGGCCGAAGGCCGCGGCGGCGCGATGAAAAAGCGCGATGAAGTGCACCGCATGGCGGAAGCCAACAAAGCATTCTCGCATTACCGGTTTTGATCCAGGATATTTAAAGTGCCACGCAAGACCCCCATCGAGCGCTATCGCAACATCGGCATCAGCGCGCACATTGATGCGGGTAAAACCACGACCACCGAGCGCGTGCTGTTCTACACCGGCGTATCGCACAAGATGGGCGAAGTGCATGACGGCACCGCGGTAATGGACTGGATGGAGCAGGAGCAGGAGCGCGGCATCACGATTACTTCCGCGGCGACGACCTGTTTCTGGAAGGGCATGGACGGCAATTATCCCGAGCACCGCATCAACATCATCGACACGCCGGGCCACGTCGACTTCACGATCGAAGTCGAGCGCTCTTTGCGCGTGCTCGACGGCGCGTGCATGGTGTATTGCGCGGTTGGCGGCGTGCAGCCGCAATCGGAAACCGTGTGGCGCCAGGCCGTCAAGTACGGCGTGCCGCGGCTCGCGTTCGTCAACAAGATGGACCGCCAGGGCGCGGATTTCTTCAAGGTCTTCGACCAGATGAGGTCGCGCCTGAAAGCCAACCCGGTGCCTATCCAGGTGCCGATTGGCGCCGAAGAAACATTCGAGGGCATCATCGACTTGGTGCGCATGCAGGCGATTTACTGGGACGACTCGACCCAGGGCATGAAGTTCGAACTGCGCGATATTCCCGCCAATCTCAAAGAGCTGGCGCAGGAATGGCACGACAAGATGGTCGAAAGCGCGGCCGAAGCCAACGAAGAACTGATGAACAAGTACATCGAGGCAGGCAGCCTGTCGGTCGATGAAGTAAAGCTCGGCCTGCGCACGCGCACGATCCACAACGAGATCGTGCCCATGCTGTGCGGCTCGGCGTTCAAGAACAAGGGTGTGCAGGCGATGCTCGATGGCGTCATCGACTACCTGCCGGCGCCGGTCGATATTCCGCCGGTCAAGGGCATGGACGACTTCGACAAGCCCACCGAGCGCAGGGCGAACGACGACGAGCCATTCGCGGGCCTCGCATTCAAGATTGCGACCGATCCCTATGTCGGCCAGCTGATATTCTTCCGCGTGTATTCGGGCGTGGTGAATTCGGGCGACACGATTTACAACCCGATCAAGGGCCGCAAGGAGCGCATCGGCCGTTTGCTGCAGATGCACGCCAACACGCGCGAGGAAATCAAGGAAGTGCGCGCGGGCGATATCGCGGCGGCGGTCGGCCTGAAAGAAGCGACTACCGGCGAGACGCTGTGCGACCCGCAGAAAATCATCATCCTCGAGCGGATGATATTCCCGGAGCCGGTCATTTCGCAGGCGGTCGAGCCGAAAACCAAGGCCGACCAGGAAAAGATGGGTATCGCGTTAAACCGCCTGGCGCAGGAAGACCCGTCGTTCCGCGTGCGCAGCGACGAAGAGTCCGGCCAGACGATTATCGCCGGCATGGGCGAACTGCATCTGGAAATCATCGTCGACCGCATGCGCCGCGAATTTGGCGTTGAAGCCTCGGTCGGCAAACCGCAGGTCGCTTATCGCGAGACGATCAAGAAAGCCTGCGACAAAGTCGAAGGCAAGTTCATCAAGCAATCGGGCGGCCGCGGCCAGTACGGCCACGTTGTGCTCAAAGTCGAACCGCAGGC
>JAIOOZ010000161.1 GCA_021414185.1 Betaproteobacteria bacterium | reverse complement strand
GTCGAGACCCGCAAGGGCGAAGTCCAGTTGAGCGGTTTCGTCGACAGCCAGGAGCAGGTCGATCACGCGATCGCGGTCACGCGTGCAGTCGAGGGCGTCAAAGGCATAGACAACAAGGTCAGTCTCAAGGGTGCGGCGACGACGGTCGGCAACCAGGTCGACGACGGCATCGTCACGGCGAAGGTCAAGGCCGCGTTGCTCGCCGACGCCAGCGTCAAGAGTCTCGACATCGCGGTCGTCACGCGCAAAGGCGAAGTCCAGTTGAGCGGTTTCGTCGACAACCAGGGCCAGATCGACCACGCGATCGAAGTCGTGCGCGGCATCGCGGGCGTGCGCACGGTCGGCAACGAAATGAGCATCAAGAAATAGAAAGAAGGTACTCCGGTATCGTGACGTGCCTCGCTTTGCCCCGGTATGCGCGTATTGAGGTAGACTTTTCGCCCACGCGAAGTCTGAAGGGCGAAATTGAAAAGCATACAGATAGACCGCTACGGCGGCCCCGACGTGCTGGTACACCGCGAGATCGCGGCGCCGGAGCCAAAAGCCGGCGAAGTGCTGATACGCATCAGCCATGCCGGCATCAATTTCATGGACGTCCACACGCGCGAAGGCAAGTACGCGAAGTCGCAGACCTATACGGTGACGTTGCCGTGCACGCTCGGTATGGAAGGCGCGGGGGAGGTTGTTTCCGTCGGCGCCGGTGTCAGCGACTTCAAGCCCGGCGACCGCGTTGCTTACTGCATCGTGTGGGGCAGTTATGCCGAATACGCGGTCGTGCCCGCATGGCGCTGCGTCAAAGTTCCTGCCGCGTTGTCACTGGAAATGGCGGCGGCATCCTTGTTTCATGGATTTACCGCACATTATCTCGCGCATGATGTCGGTCGACTTGCACCGGGAGTGACCTGTCTTGTGCACGCCGCGTCCGGCGGCATTGGGCAGATATTGATCCAGCTCGCCAAGCGCGTGGGGGCCACGGTATATGCAACGACCAGCACTCAGCAGAAAGCGGAAGTCGCACGCGAACGCGGCGCCGATCTCGCGGTGCATTATGAAAACGGCCGGTTTGCCGAAGCGATACGCGATGCGACGCAGGGGCGCGGCGTTGACGTGGTATTCGATTCGATCGGCAAGGCCACATTGCGCGACAGTTTTCGCGCGACGCGCAAGCGCGGGCTGGTTGTTGCGTACGGTTCGGTGTCCGGTTCGGTGCGCGATCTCGATCCGATAGAACTCGGCGAAGCCGGCTCGCTGTTCCTCACGCGGCCGCGGCTGGCCGATCATTTGCCCGACGCGGCAACGACGCGCCGGCGCGCGGACGAAATCTTTGCCGCGTTGCTCGACGGCTCGCTCAAAATCGGGGTCGCGGGACGTTATACGCTGGCCGACGTTAACGAGGCGCACGCAGCGCTCGAGGACAGACGAATGATAGGCAAACCGGTATTGGTCATCAACCCATGAGCCAGGAAGCGAATCCGCTGTTCAAGACGCGCTCCGATATTGTCGCGGTGATCGTGACTGTAGCGGCGCTGGTTCTCGTGCTGAAACTTCATCTGCTGCCGGCACTCTTTGCCGGCTTGCTCGTGCACGTGCTGGTGCATCGTCTTGCGCCGCGCGTATTCGGGCTCAAAAACCGTCCCGCGCTCGCCAGGCTCGT
>JAIOOZ010000160.1 GCA_021414185.1 Betaproteobacteria bacterium | reverse complement strand
TTGGGGATTTCCGCTTTGACGAACGCGGCGAATTCGTCGGGCTTGTTGCCGATCGGTTCGGCGCCGAGCAGCGCCAGGCGTTCTTTCATTTCCGCCGTATGCAGGATGCGCACGATCTCGCCATTCAGTCTGGTGACGATGTCGGACGGCGTGCCGGCGGGCGCGAAGATGCCGAACCACGTGGCGACGTCGAAGCCGCGCAGGCCCGCTTCGCTGATCGTCGGCAGTTGCGGCAGCAGCGGCGAGCGTTTCAGCGTGGTGACGGCAAGTGCGCGCACGCGTGCCGTTTTGATATTGGGCAGGGCCGAAGACATGTTGTCGAACATCAGCGACACGTGGCCGGCCATCAGATCGACTACCGCGGGTGCGGCGCCCTTGTATGGGATGTGCGTCATCCGCACGCCTGCCATGCTGTTGAACAGTTCGCCGGCGAGATGGCCTGCGCTGCCGGTGCTGCCGGAAGCGAAATTAAGCTGGCCCGGCCGCGACTTCGCGAGAGCGATGAGTTCCTTCACGTTGTTGGCAGGCACCGATGGATGCACAACGAGGACATTGGGCACCGACGTGATGAGCGTGACCGGCGCAAAATCGCGGATCGGGTCGTAGGGTAGTTTGTTGTAGAGAGTGACGTTGATGGCGTGAGTGCTGACAGCACCCATCAGTATCGTGTAGCCGTCGGCGGGCGCTTTGGCGACGAGATCGGCGCCGATGTTGCCGCCGGCGCCGGGACGGTTGTCGATGATGACCGGCTGGCCCCAGCTTTTATTGAGTTCCTGGCCGATGGCGCGCGCGACGATGTCGAGCGGACCGCCGGCCGGGAAGGGCACGACGTAGCGGATGGCTTTCGCCGGATAGGCCGGTTGCGCGACGGCGCTGCCCGCCAGGATTGAGGCATAAGCGAAAAGCGCCGCAGCAGCGGCGCTTTGGATGCGGCCCGGCATGCGCTTAAACCGCGTAGCCCGGCATATCACGATCGAGTTTGCGCACCATCGCGGCCCACACCAGGTTGCCGCCTTCGGCCTGGCCGCCCTTGGAGTAAATCTGCTTGCCCTGGTCGATGGCGTGGTCGACGATTTCGCGCGGCAGCGGATTCAGTTCGGCGCCGCCGGTCATTGCGTGGATCTGGAATTTGCACGCACGCTCGAGGCGATACATGCGATGGAACATTTCGCCTATGGTGGCACCGACCGTCAGCGTGCCGTGATTGCGCAGGATCAGCATGCCGCCGTCGCCCAGCGACTTGACGAGCCGCTCGCGCTCGTCGAGATTAAAGGCCACGCCTTCATAGTCGTGGTAGCGCACGAGGTTCAGCGCGGTCAACGACATCTGTGTGACCGGCAGCAGGCCCTGTTTCTGCGTGGCAACGCCCACGCCGTGGGCAGTGTGCAAATGCATGACGGCGTCCGCATTGTGATTGCCCATGTGGATCGCGCTGTGAATGGTAAAGCCCGCCTTGTTCACGTCGTACGGGGACTCGGACAGTTTGTTGCCTTCAACGTCAACCTTGATAAGGGACGAGGCGGTGATTTCCTCGAACAGCATGCCGTACGGGTTGAGGAGGAACTGGTCGTGAGTGCCAGGCACGCGGCATGAAATATGGGTGCCTATCATGTCGGTCCAGCCCATCAGTGCTGTCAGGCGGTAGGCGGCGGCGAGTTCGACGCGGGCCTTCCATTCGGCGGCATCGATACGGTTGCGCACCGATTTAAGTTTCGGCTTGGCGGCGGGGCGCAGGCGCGTGACGTTGGATTTTTTGGTGACGGTTTTCATTCGGTGCCTCCTGGTGGCGGAAGCGGTATTGTAGCGAAATCTCCGGCGCCGTGTGTTCGCGGGGGCACCAGGGGCTTTTGCTATACTGCGGGCCTGCGATCCGGATGAGGAGGCAATTCATGAAGCAGCTAAAAATTCCAGCAGTATTCATGCGCGGCGGCACCAGCAACGCTATTGTGCTGCACGAACGCGACCTGCCGCGCGACCGCGCACAGTGGGACGAGATTTTCCTTGCCGCCATTGGCAGTCCCGATCCGTATGGCCGCCAGTTGGACGGCATGGGCGGCGGTATTTCGTCGTTGTCGAAAGTCTGCATAGTCGGCGCGCCGACGCGGCCGGACGCCGACATCGATTACACATTCGCCCAGGTGCAGGTTAAGGAGGCGAAAGTCGATTACAGCGGCAACTGCGGCAACATGTCCTCGGCGATGGGGCCGTTCGCGGTCGATGAAGGCCTGCTCAAGGCCTCCGGCAAGGAAGCGCTGGTGCGCGTGCACAACACCAACACGAAAAAAATCATACACGCGCGCTTCGCACTCGACGAAGGCATGTCGGCAGTGGATGGCGATCTTGAAATTCCCGGCGTGTCGGGCACCGGTTCACCGGTCAAGCTCGAATTCCGCGAACCCGGCGGTGCCACGACCGGCAAGTTGCTGCCGACGGGGAATGTTGTCGATACGCTTGATGTACCGGGTGTTGGCAAAATACGCGCGTCGCTCGTCGATGCCGCCAACGCCTGCTGCTTTCTCAATGCGGCGGACCTCGGTTTGACCGGAACGGAAATGCCGGAAGCGCTCGATGCGTCGACGGACCTGCTCGCGAAGCTTGGCAAGATACGGATTGCTGCGTCGATTGCGATGGGCATAGGCAAGGACGCCGCGGACGCCGCGCAAAAACGCGTCGTGCCTTTCGTCGGTTTCGTGTCGGGTCCGCAGGATGCGCCGTCGTTGTCCGGCGATACCATCAAGGGCGACACTGTCGATCTGACCGGCCGCATGTTGTCCAACGGCCAGCCGCATCGCGCGCTGCCGCTGACGGTGTCGTTGTGCATGGCGGTGGCGGCGCGCATCGAAGGCAGCCTGGTGCATGCGGTGACGCGCCCGGTTACCGATACGGAAGCGCCGATCCGTATCGCGATGCCGTCGGGCATACTCGTCGTTGGCGCAACGGTGCAGAAAATCAACGGTGCGTGGCACGCGGAGCAGGGCGCATTCTTCCGCACCCAGCGTCGCATGTTCGACGGCTTTGTTTACGTGCGCGCTTCGCGTGTGCCCGGACTGGTGGCGGCGCGCGGCGGCAAGCTCAAAGCCGCTTGACTGGAAATACCAAAAAGCTTCGATCAAAAGTCAAAGGCTAGCCACAGAGGACACAGAGAACATTCTTTTTAATACCCCCTTGAGGGGTACAGAGAAATGCAAAAAATGCAGGAATCACTCGTATGGGTCTGATTTGTTTTTCCTCTGTGCTCTCTGTGGCTAATGTTTTTGGATATTAAAGAGAATTAATGCTTGCGCAGGAACGCGAGCACGACGCGGTTGAATTCTGCGGGGCTTTCCCAGTAAGACGAGTGCCCGGTCTCGGGTATGACTGCTGATTCCGCGTGCGGCATGCGCGCGGTGAACATGCGCAGTACGGATGGCGGCGTATAGAGATCGGCGTCGCCCGTCATCAGAAGTGTCGGCACTTTCAAGGATTCCAGTTTGGCCCACGTGACTTCGACGTTGCCGCCGTCCTTGGTCGTTGCACCGGTGCTGGCCTGGGTTTGCTGCGACAACAGGGGCCATTGCTCGCGCATTCTGCTTTTGATATACTTATTATATATTGTATATCTAATGGGAGGTAGACCGTGCAAGTTGCAAAATGGGGCAACAGTCTGGCCGTGCGATTGCCTACCGCAGTGGTGAACGCACTCGGGCTCAAGGAGGGTGACCAAGTAGAGGTTCAGGTTGCGGGCAAACGGGCTTTTGAGGTATCCAAAGCCCCCGGCACGCGGGAGTTGCTGGCTAGGCTAAGAAAATACCGCGGCCGTCTGCCCGCCACGTTCAAATTCGACCGGTTCGAAGCTAATGAGCGCAGGTGATGCATTCTTTGATACCAGCGTACTGTTTTATCTGCTGTCAAATGATGTCCGCAAGGCGGACCGGGTTGAAGCACTTCTTGCGCGCCGCGGCATTATCAGCGTACAGGTCTTGAACGAATTTACGGTGGTTGCGCTGCGCAAAGCGGGTTTGCCGCTGCTCGACATAAAGGAAATCCTTGATACGGTACGCGCTGTATGCACGGTGGAGCCGCTAACGGCAACCACGCACGATCGTGGCATGGAAATTTGCGAGCGCTACAAATTCTCGTTTTATGATTCGGTAATTGTTGCTGCCGCCCTGATCGTGGGCGCGAAGGTGCTGTATTCGGAAGATTTCCAGCATGGTCAGGTGATTGACCGACAGCTACGGATTGTGAATCCGTTTCTGGTCCGCTAGTCGACCTTAAACATTGCAGTTATTGATCGCAGTTGAAGCCAACCTTGAAAAAAAGAGGGGTGCCAGTGGCCGGTTACGGGTTCAGCAGCAAATTCACACTCTCGGCCAACACCAGCCAGTGGCTGTTACATTTCATTTAGCTGATTTATCGTCAATCTACCCCTGTTTGTTTTTAGGGCGCCGAGCAAGATCGCCCAGTCGCTCTTGTAAGCTTCGTGACAGTCGAGTTATTGGCGAAAAACAGCGCATACAGTCCCTGCGTGTCGTGCATGCGGGCCATGTAGCCGACGCTATTGAATGTCTCGTCCTTATTGTGTCGGCAAGGATGGTGTCGGGATCATATTGGGTGGTTGAGGCGTTGATTAATGACTGCGGTCCCGTTTTTTGTTGCTTGCATCGCTAGCGCATTGCCACTAACAGTCAGAAGTGCGTCTCTCAATATCATGGCGGAGCGCAGACTGGAGCGCGAGATCCAGTTCGCGTGCGGTTTGGTAGCGGTTCTCCACTTTCTTCGCGAGCGCCTTGCCGGCCGCCTCGTCGAAGAGTTCGGAGAACGACCTGCCCTTGTTGATCGATGAGGGCGGCGGCGGATCGTGCTCGAGTATGTTTTTTACGGTCGTCCACGTGCCCGGCCCCGCAAACGGCTTCTCGCCCGTAAGGAGCTGGTAGAGGATGACACCCGCCGAGAAAATGTCCGTGCGCCGGTCGATTGCAGCTCCCGTGATCGCCTCGGGCGACATGTATGCCGGCGTGCCGATCAGGGCGCCGCTTGTTTCGCTTGTGTTGGCGCCAGAGCCCTCGTCGGCGAAGTGCGCCACACCGAAGTCGGTGAGCATCGCACGGCCCCCCGCGGCTATTATCACGTTGGCGGGCTTGACGTCGCGGTGGATGGCGCCGGCCTCGTGCGCAAAATGCAGCGCCGCGCACAAGTCGCGCATGATGCTCACCGTCTCCTTGGCCTCAAAGCGGTGGCTGGTGTCGAACAGGCTCTTGAGTTCCTTGCCCGCGATGAATTCCATCACGATGTAGGCGAAGTCGCCTTCCTCGCCGAAGTCGAGCACCTGCACGATATTGGGGTGGGTCAGACGCGCAACCGCGCGTGCCTCGCGGCTGAACATGATCGAATATTCTCTGGCGGCATTTTCGTCAAGCGCGCTCATCAGGACGGTCATGATTGCGACCCGGCGATGAGACGTGGAATCGAATGCGTCGTAGACCGTGCGGCGGGCGCTCTTGCCGAGGACGCCGGTGATGTCATAGTGCCCCAGTTGCTTCGGATCGTTTTTGCCCGTTGGCGATCGAGCGGGGGCGCCGCCGATTTCTGCGCCTTGGCTGCTTGGATTCGTCCGCAGGAACTCGTCCGTCACGTCCTCGCCGGCCCCTGCGATCGCGGAGTCGCCGTGTTCCGAACTGATGTGCTGGCCTGAAAGAAGCATGAACTCCTCCGCTTTCTCGCCCCAGGCCCGGAGGTAGTCGCGCACCTCATCGTCGTGCGGTCGCTTGGTGCGAATAATGCGCGTTCGGATCAAGGCGGGGTGGAAGCCGTCCGCTTCGCATGCGTTGTTGTTGAAGCTGCTGAGGAAAGGCGTCACGAACTGCGTCCGCAGTTCCTGCGCGGAGAGGTCCTTGAAGATCAGCATTTCTTCGGTGAAACTGCCTTCCTTGCGCACGAGCAGGTGATGATAGGTCATTGCGATCGCCTTTATTTTTCCGTGCTCATATTTGCTGGCACTTTGCATGTGCGCTTGCGCAGGTCGAGATCGCTATTCCTTCAGGCAATGACAACGGCGGGACCGCTCATAGCGCAACCGCCACTTTGCCGCTGTGACGTTTTTTTAGCTCCTGGATAATGACCCCAGAATCGTTCTGCGATTCAAAGCCGAGCGAGTTTGTTTTCGGATCGTAGCTCATCGGTTTTTCGGTGTAAGGGTCGGGGCGTGCCGCGCCCAGCGGCCCGGCGAGCGCCGCGGCAATTGCCGCTGGTGTTGCCGTACCCGCGGCGCGCAGCCTCAACTGCACCGCAACCAGCGCATACAGTCCCTGCGTGTCGTGTATGCGGGCCATGTAGCCGATGCTATTGAATGACTCATCTTTATTGTCATAGGCCATGCTGCCTCTGCCAACGGGGTTCACCAGATAATTGGCTGGCCCCTGAGGCGCGAGTGCGCGCGCCTTGCGCGCCGCTTCGTCTGCCGCCTTGAAATACTGCGGGGCGGGCACGCCGGCGATTGTTCGCAGCAACGCATTTTGCGCGGCGTAGAGGTTTACCGTTTCCGCCGGGCGATAGAGCAGGGGCGCCATGCTGTGCCACCATGGGCGTTCGACGGGCAGGAAGAATGGCGCATTCGCTTGGTTGTACAGAATGAAAGCTGTCACTGTCGCGTCCAAGCGCAGGACATTCGCCATGTTCGCTTCCTCGGCACTCAGCGGGCGCATCAGCGCTTCAAGCCGCGGCAGGAAGGGCGCCATTGACTCGAATTTCGTGCGCACGAGGTCCGAGATAAACAATGCGTCCTGCTGCAAGAACGAAACGCTGATCATTTTTTGCAGCAGGGTCGTGTTTGCGGCAGCCATTTTCCGATGAAACGCGTTTTCCAGCTCGAGTTCCCGCACCGCGCCTTCCAAATCTCCGGCGCTCGCTTTGACCGTGATGGAGTACAGCATGAGTCTTCGCGGCGACATGCCCGCCAGAACAGTCGATTGGAACCGCGCCGGGTAGTAAAGCTCGACGAACTCGGGTTTGGCGCGCATTGCGCGGTAGCGCGCGAGCAACCCGTCATATTTGGCGACAAGTCGGGCCGACTCCGGTTTGCCGGCCGTTAATTCCAGGCAGGACATTTCTGCCGGCTTGCACGCAACTACCTCTTTGTCGATCTGCACGTTGTGCAGATCGATGGTGGCTTGCCAAACGGGGCTCGCCTTGAAACCGGGTTGGTCCTGCGCTTTCAGTGCGGCCAGCACTTTAAGTCCGACCGTGTAAGGTGACTCGCCTTCCGCCGCGCCCAGCCCCAGAGAATCCACATAACCGTTGCGCTCGCTCGGCGCCGGCGGCTGAGGCATAACCATCAGTGCCGTCGCCTCCGCGGACAGGTCGTCGTCGATGGCGTTGACGCCCAAGACGGCGCCGACGGCGATCGCCAGTGCGACTAGCGCCCACAGCAACACTTTCAAAATACTGCCTTGCAAACTACGCGCCATGCTGGAATTCCGGTGAAATGGTTTGCCTGCAAGTATTTCTGAAAGCTAGGGCAGTTAGCCTGCCGCATATTTTTTATTCTGATCACCGCATCTAACCTCTCCCGGCTCCCCACTCAGCGCAGCGTCCCAGAAGTCCGCGGCCGCGCTGGAACTCGATGTCGGCGGGCGAAACGCCGTCCGGCCGGGCGAGCGTGTCGCCCCATTTGCACGCGAACCAGTAGGTCGTCTCGCCGGCGGTGTGCATGACGGAGCGGCTGTTCGGGCCGGGGCCGATCTGCCACGAGCCGCCTTTGGATTTTTCGCAATCGAAGGCTTCAGACCAGGTGTCCTTGACGGGCCGAAAGACGCAATAGCTGTACTCGACGGCATAGGCGCAGGCGTTGACCACGCCGCCGCCGGCTTGCGG
>JAIOOZ010000159.1 GCA_021414185.1 Betaproteobacteria bacterium | reverse complement strand
TACTCGCGCGCGTGCTGGCGCAGAAATTGGCGGAAAGTTTCGGCCAGCAGTTTGTCGTCGAGAACCGGCCGGGCGCCGGCCAGGTCATCGGCATCGAAGCGGTGGCGCGGTCAGCACCCGACGGCTATACATTGCTGATGGCGGCCAGCGCGATCGTGATCAACGAGGTCCTGTACGCGAAACCGCCGTACGACACCCTGCGCGATTTCGCGCCGGTCACGCTGGGGGCGTCGCTGCCGAACATTCTGGTCGTGCATCCCGCTTTGCCCGTGAAGTCGGCGCGCGACCTGATCGCGCTCGCGAGAGCGCGGCCGGGCCAGCTTAACTACAGTTCCGCCGGCAGCGGAACCTCGCCGCATTTGTCGATGGAATTGTTCCGCCTCATGGCGGGTATCTCGCTGACCCATATTCCCTATAAAGGCACGGGACCGGCAACCGTCGATCTTGTCGCGGGCCAGGTGCAGTTGTCGATGCCCAACGTGCTGACGGCATTGCCCCAGATTAAAGGCGGCAAGCTGCGCGGGCTCGGCGTAACGAGTGCGAAGCGCGCGACCGGCTTGCCGGATATTCCTGCGATCGCCGAAACGGTGCCCGGTTACGAGGCGATCCAGTGGTACGGGGTGCTCGCGCCGGCGAACACTCCAAGGAACGCCTTGCCGCGGACGGCGCGGATGCAGTGGGCAATCGCCCCGAAGAATTTGCCGCTTATATCCGTACCGAACTTGCGAAATGGGGCAAGGTGGTGAAGGCCGGTGGCATCAAGCTTGAATGAAAAAAATGCGGCCGCAATTTAAACTGCGGCCGCATTCAAAAGGGTCCCCCGCAGATGCCGTTGAGCCTGCGTCTTGAACCAAAGGCTCAAGTGGTCGCGTTCCGGGCACATCAGGCGCTTCCTGTCGGACGCGCACAACAGTACCGCTATGGTTCGCAACCTAAAGTAATTATTGGTTCAAAGACTTCAAGGCCCTGACGAACACCGCAGGGGATTGATCTTGTACCAGCGTGAGGCATGCCGGCAGAAGCAACCTGCGGCCGGCCCGATTGATGGCCGGCTAAAACAACTTTTCCTGGTCAGCGAGTGCCTGATCCAGTGTTGTCTCTATGCTGGTCATTCTACGCTTGAACTCGGACACGTCAAAATTGCCGAGGCGCGTGGTGAGGAATTCGTGGGAGATGTTGAGCGCGGCCATAATCGCGATGCGGTCGAGCCCGTTGATCTTGCCCTGGTCCTTGATCTCCTGCATCTTGCGATTCAGGTATTCCACCGCTTCCTGCAGCGACTTCTGCTCGTCGGGCTCGCACGCGACGCGAAATTCGCGCCCCATGATGCTGATTTGCATGCCTGTCGCGTCGGCGGCCATATTTATTCTTCCGGGATCTGGGTGAGCAGCGATTCGAGGCGCGTTTTGGCGTCGCCGATTTTTTCCGACAACTGCTTGTTATCGTTGTGCGCGGACGCGAGTTGCTGGCGCAACTCATGGTTGTCCGTACGCAGCCGCTGACACAGCGCGACGAACTGATTTATTTTGTCTTCGAGCGATTTGAGTTCGACGTCCATAGTGACACTATAGTTTCAAAAATCCTGATAAGTCAACACCTAACGCTCATTTTTGAATGTGGTTTGATACCACACGCCTGCGTAATTAATGAGCCATTGCCCTGATTTTGTTGAGCCTGTTGGCATATTGCCGCGCACCAACCGGATTTCCCCCGGAAAACGCAGTCAGCGCAACGGTCGCAATCCGTCTCGGTTAGAATTTGGCCATGTTGCTGGCAGGCGGAATGCCCGCCAGTAACGCGGTTCCAGGTGCCCGGGCTGAGATCTTCGGCTTGGGATAATCGGGAAACAAGTGCGGTAAGGCAGGGTTGGTTCCTCAATCCTGTTCGCCAATTCTTGTGCTGCCCCCGCAACGGTAATCGAGCGTGGGCGCGCCACTATGCCACTGGGCTTAAACAGCCCGGGAAGGCGGCGCGTCAAATCTCGGAAGCCCGTAGACCGGCCTCGAACCACTGGTGAGGTAATGCCGCGGGGAAGCGGCGTTCGCGTACCGATGGTGGTCCGATTGCGTGTTTCCCCTGTGGCGTTTCCTTGTGCGATAAATTCGCGCGCGGTGGGCGTGCGTCACTATGGGGAAATATCATGCGAGCGTTTTTCAAAGTTCGTCACAGGTTTTTTTCGTCGCTGGTTGTAGCCGGTTCGTTAGTTGCAGCAGCGCCGGGTCATGCGCAGCAAAAATTGCCGGTAACAGTCGGCGAAGAAGTGGTGGTGACTGCGACGCGGTTCAAAGCGGCGCCGCAGGATCTGCCCGCCGGCGTCACGGTTATCACCGCGGAAGACATACGCAACAGCACAGCGGCAAACATACCGGAGTTGCTGCAGCAGGTTCCGGGCATACAGGTGCGCGACAGCGCGGGTTCGCCCAACCAGCAGGTCGACATGCGCGGCTTCGGCATTTTCGGCGACCAGAACACGCTGGTGCTGCTCGACGGCCAGCGCATCAGCGAGAACGAGCAGGTCACCGTCAACTGGACGGCGATTCCACTGTCCTCGATCGAGCGCATTGAAATCATGCGTGGCAGCGGCGCCGTGCTGTACGGCGGCGGCGCCACTGGCGGCACCATCAATGTCATCACCAAGGCGCCGCAGAAAAGCACCAGGAGCGGCTACCTCGGTGCCGGCGTTGGCAGTTACAACACCGGCGACTACCGCGCCGGCTTCAATCTCGCCGGCGAAAAAATCGGCTTGATCGTCAACGCCGGTCATCTCGAATCCGACAATTATCGCGACAGCAACCGCTTGCGCCAGCAAAACGCGCAGGCCGACCTGCGTTATACCGGCGAACGAGGCACTTTGTACGCGAAATTCGGTGGCGACGATCAGCGCCTGCTCTTGCCCAACGCGCTCACCGAGGCGCAGATCGCGGTCAACAGGCGGCAGGCGGCGGCGCCGTTCGGCAGCTATGCCAATATGAACGGCGGATACGTGAATCTCGGCGGCGAGCTCAAAGTCGGCGCTGCGGATTTCGCGCTCAACGGCGGATTTCGCGGCAGGGAATCCAATGCCAAATTATTTTTGATAACCAAGAATTCCGTTACGGTCGCGAGCCTGACGCCGCGCATGAAACTGCCGTTCGCGCTGGCGGGCACGCGGCACACGCTGGTCGCTGGTATGGACTGGGAAGACTGGGATTCCGACGGCACCGCGGCGCCCACCGCGTTTTCCACCACCAAGCGTCCGCTTTCAATCCAGCGCAATCGCGCTGTTTATATCCAGGACAGCATCGCGTTGACTTCGGCAACCGTGCTTTCGGCCGGTGTGCGCTTTCATCGCTCAACTTTCGCGACCAGCGACATAGCAAGCGGCACGGCGGGTTCCAGCGAGCGCAATCTCCGGGCATTCGAAGTTTCCGCGCGCCATCGCTTCGGCGAGACGGTGGCGGTATACGGCAAGTTCGGCAACAGTTTTCGCATTTCGAACGTGAACGACAATTACAGCCTGTTCACGGGCACGATCGCGCAGCTCGAGCCGCAAACTTCGCACGACCGCGAAATCGGCACCGAACTGCAGTGGGGCCGCACGAATTTCCGGCTGGCCGTTTACCAGATGGACATCAGCAACGAAATTCACTTCGATCCGACGACTTTCGCCAACGTCAACCTGCCGCCGACGCGGCGTCGCGGCCTGGAGCTCGAGGGCAAGGGGCAGTTCACCGCCACCTGGAGCGGATTTGCCAACTACACGCTCGCGACCGCCAGGTTCCGCGAGGGCGCGTTCGCCAACAACGATGTGCCGCTGGTGCCGCGGCATGCCGTCAAAGCCGGAACTACCTGGGAATTCATGCCGCGCACGCGCGTAAGCGCCTTGGCGGCTTACACCGGCGAGCAGGTGTTCGACGGTGACGAAGCCAATACCTTCGGCCGCAAGATGCCGAGCTATACCCTTGTCGACGCCAAGCTCTCGCACGAGTACCGCGGCTGGCTGTTCGACGCCGGTGTGAAGAATTTGTTCAATCAGAAGTATTTCTCATATGGCATATTCACCGGTTTTCCGACGTTCAGCGCCTACCCGGCGCCAGAGCGTTCGGTGTTTGTTTCGGCGCAATTCACCTATAAGTAACAGCAAATAAAAAACGGCGCCGTATGCAAACGCGGCGCCGTTTTCTTTTATAGGTCATTTTTGCTATTGTTGCGCCCATGCAACACATGACCAGCACAGGGCTGTACCTGCGGCTCCTGAAATACGTCGCCCCGTACTGGCGCATCTTCGCGCTGTCGCTCGCCG
>JAIOOZ010000158.1 GCA_021414185.1 Betaproteobacteria bacterium | reverse complement strand
AAGGCCGCAGCATGCATGGTCACCGCGGTCATGCCCGCCGGCGGCGGCATTACGAAAATCACCGCGGCGGCGAGGCACACCAGCGCGGTGAAAAATGAAGACGCGCGCGGCACTATGCGTCAGCCCGGCGCAATCTCACTTCTTGAATTTCGCGGCGAGCGCATCGCCCGTGCGCAGGAGCCCGATATCGGAACCCACGGCGACGAACAGGTAGCCCATGTCCAGACAACGCTGGCCGTCGGCTTCGCCGACCAGGATGCCCGGCGCCTTGCCCGCCTTGCGGATTCTCTTTGCGGCGTCTTCCATCACCTTCCACACTTCGGGATGCTGCCAGTTGCCGAGGTAGCCCATGTCAGCGGACAAATCGTTGGGGCCGATGAATACGCCATCGACGCCTTCGACCTCGGCGATCGCATCCAGACTCGACATGGCCTTGCGCGTTTCGACCTGCAGCAGCAGGCACAATTCGGCCGGCGCTTTCTTGTGATAGTCCTTGATACGGCCGTAACCCATCGCGCGCGCACCGCCCGCGACGCCACGCATGCCTTTCTGCGGATAGTTCATCGAAATCACCGCCTGCTTCGCCTCCTCGACGTTCTGCACGTACGGCAGCAGCAGCGATTGCGCGCCGATGTCGAGAAAGCGCTTGATCATCACCATGTCGTTCCATGGCGCACGCACGACGGGATTGGCGGAGCCGCCCTGCATAGCGTGCAGCTGGTGCTGCACCATCGGCAATTCGTTCGGCGAATGCTCGGAATCGAGCAGCACCCAGTCGAACCCCGAGTTGGCAAAAATGTCCGCGGCGATATGCGAGCACAACGAGCTCCAGATGCCGATCTGCGGCTTGCCCGCTTTCAGCGCGTGTTTAAAATGATTGACTGGCAGTTCCATGTTTGTATGTCTCCCGTTGGTCGGTTTGTTCGTGAGGGCGCGAGGGCGTGAGAGCGTGAGGTAGTAAAGGACTTACACCATCTCACGCTCTCACGATCTCGCGCCCTCACGGCTTCATTCAATGTATTTCCGGATCCGGCGTAGGCGCACCCGCATGCAGGAAATCGAAATCGCAGCCTTTGTCCGCCTGCGTCACGCGCTGCGCGAACAGTGTATTTCCGGATCCGGCGTAGGCGCACCCGCATGCAGGAAATCGAAATCGCAGCCTTTGTCCGCCTGCGTCACGCGCTGCGCGAACAGCGCACCGTAGCCGCGCTCGTAAACGATTTTGGGTTGCACCCAGGCCGCGCGGCGCTTGGCGAGTTCGGCGTCGCTGACTTTCAGTTCGAGTTTGCGCGCGGCGACGTCGAGCTCGATCATGTCGCCGTCGCGCACGAAAGCGAGCGGACCGCCGATGAAAGACTCGGGCGCCACGTGCAGCACGCAGGCGCCGTACGAGGTACCGCTCATGCGCGCGTCCGAAATGCGCACCATGTCGCGCACGCCTTTGGCGAGCAGCTTTTTCGGGATCGGCAACTGGCCCCACTCCGGCATGCCGGGGCCGCCCAGCGGACCGCCGTTCTGCAGCACGATCACGCAGGTCTCGTCGATGTCGAGCTTGTCGTCGTCGATGCGCTCCGACATGTCGTTGTAATTCTTGAATACCACCGCGCGGCCGGTGTGCTTCATCAGCCTCGCTTCTGCGGCGGTCGGCTTGATCACCGCGCCGTCAGGCGCGAGATTCCCGCGCAATACGGTGAGCCCGCCGCTTTTCGCCAGCGGGTTGTCGCGCGGACGGATTACGTCCGCGTTGTAAACTTTGGCGTCCTTGAGATTCTCGCCGAGCGTTTTGCCGTTGACCGTCATGCAGTCGAGATTCAGGAGGTCGCGCAATTCGCCGAGCAGCGCGCGCAGGCCGCCGGCGTAGTAGAAGTCTTCCATCAGGTATTTGTCGCCCGCGGGACGCACGTTGGCGAGCACCGGGGTTTTTTTCGACAGCTCGTCGAAGCGGTCGAGCGCGAGCTTCACGTTCGCGCGCCCTGCCATCGCAATCAAATGGATCAGCGCATTGGTTGAGCCCGACAGCGCGTGTATCGCGGTAATCGCGTTGTCGAACGCCTTGGCATTCAGGATATCGCTGGGCTTCACATCCTCCCACACCATTTCGACGATGCGCCGGCCCGAATAGCTCGCCATGCGCGAATGGTTCGAATCGGCCGCGGGTATCGATGCCGCACCGGGCAACGTCAGCCCAAGCACTTCGGCCACCGACGTCATGGTCGACGCGGTGCCCATCACCATGCAGGTGCCGGGCGAACGCGCAATCCCTTCCTCGACTTCACGCCATTCGTTTTCGGTGATGTTGCCGGCACGCAGTTCTGCCCAGTACTTCCAGGTGTCGGTGCCGGAACCCAGCGGCTGGCCGTGCCAGTTGCCGCGCAACATCGGCCCCGCCGGCATGTAGATCGTCGGCAGGTTCATGCTCGT
>JAIOOZ010000157.1 GCA_021414185.1 Betaproteobacteria bacterium | reverse complement strand
GAGTACCCAGCACAACTCTCATTACAGTCTTCATTGTTGCCTCCTTGAGCTTGTTCCTTTAATCGACCTTGATGCCGGACGACTGGATGATTTTCGCGTAGAGCGCGCTTTCCCTGCGCACGAACGCCGCCAGTTGCTCGGGTGAACTTGCCACCACTTCGGCGCCCTGATCGGTGAAGCGCTCGCGTATGTCCGGCCGCACGAGCACGCTCGTGATATCGGCGTGCAGTTTGGCAATGACGTCTTTCGGCGTGCCGGCCGGCGCAAATACGCCCGTCCAGCCCGTCGCGTCGAATTCAGGATAACTGTCCGCAACGCTGGGCACGTCAGGCAATGTTCCCGCGCGCTTGACCGACGACACCGCGATCGCGCGCACCTTGCCGGAGCGGATGTGCTGCAGCACGCCGACGATGTTGGCGAACATCAGCTGGACCTGTCCCGACATGACGTCGATCAGCGCCGGCGGCGCGCCTTTATACGGCACGTGGTTCATGCGGATCCCCGCCATGGTCTGCAGCGCTTCCATGCCCAGGTGCTGCAAATTGCCTATGCCAGCCGACGCGTAAATGAGTTGTCCCGACCTTGCTTTGGCGACCCGCACCAGGTCGGGCACTGTTTTCACCGGCATCGACGGATGCACGACCAGTACCATCGGCGATGCGGTCAACTGCGACACCGGCGCGAAATCCCGCTGCGCATCGTACGGCAACTTCTTTTGCAGTCCCGGATTGATGGTCATCGGACCGGCATTGCCCAGCAACAGCGTATAGCCGTCAGGCGCGGACTTGGCCACGTAGTCGGCGCCTATGCTGCCACCCGCGCCGGTACGGTTATCGACCAGCACCGACAGCCCCCACATTTCGGTCAGGCGGTTGCCCACCACGCGCATCACGTCATCGAGCGGTCCACCGGGGCTGTACGGAACGATCACGCGCACCGCTTTGACTGGATAGCTCTGCGCAAACGCAGTGCAGGCACTTGCCGCCAATAGCAGGACCAGCGCACGCAGGACTATAGCCATCATCGCGTATCCGTTCTAAGTGGCAATGTTGAACTGCGACGGCGGGGTCGCCTTCAGCACGTCAGCCAGCCAGTCGGCGACGTAGTTCGAACCGAACTGGCGGTTGTCGCCCTGGCAATGCTCCGCGCCGCCTTCTTCCTTGGTGAAGACT
>JAIOOZ010000156.1 GCA_021414185.1 Betaproteobacteria bacterium | reverse complement strand
GGGTGCCGCAGATGGCCGACAGCGCGGAAGTCTTCGCCGCCATCGACAAGCTGCCCGACGTCGCCTATCCGGTACTGACGCCCAACATGAAGGGCTTCGAGGCAGCGGTCGCCGCCGGCGCGAAGGAAGTCGCTGTGTTCGGCGCGGCCTCCGAATCCTTCTCGCAAAGGAACATCAACTGCTCGATCGCCGAGTCGATGGATCGCTTCCGTCTCATCGTCGACGCCGCCAAGGCGCAGGACATCAAGGTGCGCGGCTACGTCTCCTGCGTCCTCGGTTGCCCCTACGAGGGCGAAGTGGGCCCGCTGGCCGTGGCCGACGTGGCGCAGGCGCTGATCGACATGGGCTGTTACGAAGTCAGCCTCGGCGACACCATCGGCGCCGGCACGCCGGAGCGCACCAAGGACATGATCGCCGCCGTGGCGCGGCGCATTCCGCTGAAGAAGATCGCCGGGCATTACCACGACACCTGCGGCATGGCGGCCGCCAACATCTACGCGTCGCTACAGATGGGCATCGGCATCTTCGACAGTTCCGTCGCCGGCCTCGGCGGCTGCCCTTATGCCGCGGGCGCCTCGGGCAATGTCGCGACCGAGGATGTGGTCTGGCTGCTGGGCGGGCTCGGCATCGACACCGGCATCGACCTCGACGCGCTGGTCGATACGGGCGTCTGGATTTCGAAGAAGCTCAAGCGCGAACCCGCCTCGCGCGTGGCCCGCGCCATCCTCGCGCGGCGCGCGATGGCCGTCGCCGCCGATGCCTGAGGCCGTCGCCTCGCCCTGCGTCGACGTCTGCAAGATGGAAGGCGGCCTCTGTGCCGGCTGCCATCGCACCATTGACGAAATCGCCAGTTGGGCCAGCGTCGGCGACGAGGGCAAGCGCCTGATCCTCGGACGCTGGTCGACGCCGGCTATGTCGGCCACGCGCCGCAGACCGTCGAACTCGTAAAGTCGGCGCTCGCGGCGCGGCGCGGCAGCACCGGGCTGGCCCGCCTGATCAACACCCACTCGCATTCCGACCATATCGGCGGCAACGCCGCGCTGCAGGCGGCCTTCGGCTGCCGCATCGTGATTCCCGCCGGCATCGAGCGCATGGTCGCCGAGTGGGATACCCATGCCCTGCTGCTCGACTCGGCCAGGCAGCGCGGCGACCGCTTCGCCCACGACGCCGTGATCGAACCCGGCGCGGAATTCGAAATGGGCGGCTTTGCCTGGAAGGCCCTGCCGGCGCCCGGCCACGACATGGAGGCGCTGGTCTACCACTGCGCCGAACAGCGCATCCTGATTTCCGGCGATGCGCTGTGGCAGGACGGCTTCGGCATCATCTTCGGCGAGATCCTCGGCCGCAAGGAGGCCCTGCCGGCGACGCGCGCCACGCTGGAGATGATCGGCCGGCTGGCGGTCGACATCGTCATCCCCGGCCACGGCGCACCCCTGCCGGCCTACCTGAAGAGCGTGCCCTTCTTCGACCACGTCAATGTCACCATGCTCGGCTTCTCCGACGAGGACTTCGCCTCCTGGCTGCTCGGCGAACTGCTGCGGTCGAAATCGATCGAGATCAAGGACGGCTGGATACTGCCGACCATGGCGCCGTAGCGTCGGCGCCGACTCTTGGGACTCCGTCATTCCGGCGGTCTCGACATACCCGGGATTCCGCTTCGCGGCGGGCGACGCCGGAATCCAGAGACCGGCCTGTTATTGCCGCCGTGTCACCAGCGCCGACTTTCCACCTTCGCTTCCAAGCCCGCGCCGGGTCTCGCCCCGGCAGGCGAGGTACTTTCTTGTTGCACGACAGGAAAGTACCCAAAGAAGCGTGCCCCGCCTCCCCGGCCCTTCGGGCGGAGGGCTCGCCGGAGTCTCGCCCGTTCGCGCGGCGCTCGGCCAAGCAGTTGGCCGAGCGAAACCCCGCGCTCACCCCTCGCTGCGGAAGGCCCGCCGGGCCGGTCGCTAAACTAGCCGGCCAAAAAGCGGCCGTCGTCGGACAACGCGACCGGAAAACTCCCGGCGAACCTTCCTCGCTCGGCGGGTCAGAGGGGAAGAAAGGCGTCGCGCATGGAGCAGCGTGCTTGCGAAAATGCCGAATAAATCGTTTAATCCACATCGGATAAGGGCGCCGGTACCGGCGGCCATTTTTAGGCGCCACTAAAACGAGGCAACCTACTGATGAAAAGTGGCTTTTCTAAACACCGGATGTGGAAAGCGGCGCGTTTGATGGGTTGTTTACCATCTTGTAGGCAGCCGACTTTACGTTAGAGCGCATCAATGGCCTGCTTCAGCCGATCTTCTGCCGATCGCTTTCCTTTGCCGCTTTCGCAGCAGCAGCCGCCTTCGTACTGGATCACGAACCCCGAGCAAGTGCAGCGCACTTTCGCTGCCTCTCGCAAGGCATCCCGCGCTGCCTTCACAGCCGCCAACTTCGGCAGGTCTATGTGCACTTGCGCGCTGAACGTGTCCAGCATTGCTGGTGCAAATTCAATCTTCCCAACTATCATTTCTTGCGGCATGGTGTCCTGTCTCCGTTGGTTGAAGCGCTCTAACCCGTCGCTCAAGCGGGACGCGCCGCGATAAAGCCGCGTCGCGCCCCTTAGCTATGCGTTATGCCTCATGGCCTCAGCTTCAGCTTCCGCAGGTTCTTCGGCCTCCCGTTGCTCCATCTGCACGCGGTACTCTTCCTCTTCCAACTGGCGGCGCTCCTGTATGCGTTCTTCCTGGCGGCGTTCCTCGCGGCGCTGTTCAGCGGCCTCTTCGTCGCGGCGTTCCTGCTGCTGGCGTTCGTCCTCGCGTTGCCGGTAGTCGTACTCCTGCGCGTAGGCCCGCTGGTCATCCCGACCGTATCGGTCGTGCATCTCTCGGTCGGGCCGTCCTCTTCGCTCAAAGTCCCGGTCTGCCTGCCGCCGTGCGTCTGTTTCCGCCCAATAACTCATGTTCTTTTTCCGCAGGTTCGTGAGGCATAACCAATCATTCCAGGGGACGCGCCGCGATGAAGCCGCGTCGCACCCCTGAATTCAAACGTTGAAGCTGTAGAAAAACCCCTTTTCGACCGGCAAAAGTCTCTCCGAATGGCGCGATCTTCATCGCGCCATTTTGATTTCTGCAATCGGATTTCCGTCGCGCCGTATCGCCAGCGCCGACTCTCTGGCCAGTCCTTCCCTGGCCTACTGCGCATACCCGTGATGCGCCAGCTTCTCGATGTTGTGCACCAGGCAGAAGAGCTTCCACTGCGTATCCACCTTCCGCTGCCCTCGCAAGGTAAAGCGATCCAGTCCCTTGTTGTAGCGCAGGTTGCCGAACACCGGCTCCACCGTGGCGAAGCGTCTCCCGTACAGCGCCCGCCCGCGTTCGGAATCAATGGCCCGCTTCATGATGTCGGTGTAGCTGGTCTTGTCTCCCGGCGCTTTGCCGTAGAAGAAGCTGACCTGCCGGGTCGGGGTGATGTCCGGTTTCCTCAGACATTTGTCTCGCTGGGTGCAGGGCCCGCAATCCCGTAGTGCGCCCTGGAACTTCACCGCCAGGTGCCCGTTGTGATTGCAGTTTGATCCGTTCTGGTAAAGCATCTTGCCGGCCGGACACCTACAGGTGCCGGCCTCCGGGTCGTAGTCGAAGTCCTTGGGCCGGTAGTGGCCGGCCGCCTTCTTGGGGTGTGCCTTGTCGTAGAGTGGATCGGGCTGGGCCTTGTATTTGGCCTGGTCCTTGAAGCGTTCATCGCGCTTCCTCATCTGGTTGTCCGCG
>JAIOOZ010000155.1 GCA_021414185.1 Betaproteobacteria bacterium | reverse complement strand
TCGTCCAATGCTCGTTGACACTGCTCCCGCTGCCGATTAGGATTTGCCCGTCAGTCCGTATCCACGCCTGCCCGCAAACGTCATTTCAACAAGAACCGCGCAGCCAGGTGCCCCGGATGTCCGCAATCCAGCTTGTTTATCGCTGGCGCATGAATGCGGCGCCAGCCCCCGCTCACAGTTGAGGAGAGCATCGCGTGATCACTATTAAACGTCCTGCGCCCGGCGCCGCGCTGATTTTGCCGTGCGCCGTTTTTCTGTTCCATGCCAGCCATTGCGCCGCGCAAGCCCCGGCGGCGAAGTATCCGGCGCAAACCATCAACGTCGTCGCGGCCTCGTCACCGGGCGGCGGCATCGACTTTTTCGCGCGCGTCGTCGCGCAGAAGCTCTCCGACAGCGGCATGCGCGCGATCGTCGTCAACAAGCCCGGCGCCAACAGCATCATCGGCTTCGAGTTCGTCGCCAAATCGCCGCCCGACGGCTATACGCTGCTGATGACCGCCGGCAGTTTTGTCACGACGCCGATGCTGTACGAGAAAGTGCCGTACGACGGCGATCGCGATTTCACGCCCGTGATCGACTCCGGCTACATCCCGCTGATCCTCGTCACGCCGCCGTCGTTTCCGCCGAAGACGGTGAAGGAGCTGATCGCGCTCGCCAAGGCGCGGCCCGGCCAGGTGCAATACGGCAACGGCGGCACCGGCTCCGGCGGCAACCTGTCCGCGGAACTGCTGAAGCACATGACCGGGACCGACATCACCGGCATCCCGTACAAGGGCAACGCGCCGGCGCTCACCGCGCTGATGGGCGGCCACGTTTCGATCATGTTCGACACGCTGAACACGTCGCTGCAGTTTGTGCAGGCCAGGCGCCTGAAGGCGCTGGCGGTGACTTCGGCGCAGCGCGCGCCGCAGGTGCCCGAATATCCGACCATGATCGAATCCGGCCTGCCCGGTTTCGAAGTAACCGCCTGGTACATGCTGTTCGCGCCGAAGAAAACGCCGCGCGACATCGTGCTGAAGCTCAATGCCGACCTCAACAAGTCGTTCACCGATCCGGAACTCGTCAAGCGCATGCTGGCGCAGGGCGTCACGCTGACCGGCGGCACGCCGGAGCAGGCGGAAGCGCACGTGCAGGCCGAAACCAAACGCTGGGGCCCGCTGATCAAGGCCGCGGGCATCAAGGGGGAATGAAGGTTGAAAATTTTCGATGTGCATTCCCACTGGGGCACCGAGCGCGGCTACCCCTTGCGCACCAAGGAAGCTCTTTCGCTGCAGAAAAAAAACTGGAACTCGGAAACGAAGTACCACACCGAAGACGAGATGGCCGCGTACTTCCGCAAGAACAACGTGCGCACCATCCTCGATTTCGGCTTCACCAAGAAGCTTCCGATCAATGAAGTGGTGCCGTACCACGACTACGCGATCGAGACGCAGAAAAAATATGCCGACGTGATCCACGGCTTCTGGGCGCAGATCGATCCGCGCACCGGCCGCGACGGCGCGCAGGAACTCAAACGCTGCATCAAGGCAAGCGATGGCTTCGTCAGCTACTGCGTGGTCGGCGCCGGTATGGGCTACCCGGCGAGCGACCCGATCTACGCGCCTTTCTATGAAGCGGCGCTCGAAGCCGACCTGCCGGTGCTGGTGATGGTGGGCTATACCGGTGCGGGCGCGGGCCAGCGCGGCGGCGCCGGCATCCAGCTCGACCTCTCGCACCCGCGCTATATCGACGAGCTCGCAATCCAGTATCCGGACCTGAAAATCATTTCCTCGCGTCCTGCCTGGCCGTGGCAAGACGAGATGATAGCCATCATGCTGCACAAACCCAACGTGTGGGCCGAAATGCACGGCTGGTCGCCCAAGTACTATACCGACGCGCTCAAGCGCGAAATCAAGAACCGCCTGAAAGACCGCGTGATGTTCGGCGCCGACTATCCGCTGCTGCAGTACGAGCGCCT
>JAIOOZ010000094.1 GCA_021414185.1 Betaproteobacteria bacterium | reverse complement strand
GTCGACATGTACAACAAGCCGGAAGACATCGCGGTGATGAACCCGTACAACCGGCTGCCGGTCCTGGTGGAGCGCGACCTGGTCCTGTACGAGTCGAACATCATCAACGAGTACATCGACGAGCGGTTTCCGCACCCGCAGCTGATGCCCGCCGATCCGGTAATGCGCGCGCGCGCGCGGCTCTTTTTGTTCCGCTTCGAGCACGAGATGTTCACGCACGTGGAAACGCTCGAAAAAGGCAACCAGCGCCTCGCCGACAAGGCGCGCGCCGCCATCCGCGACAACCTCGCGCAGATCGCGCCGGTGTTCGCCAAGCAGAAATACATGCTGGGCGACGAGTTCTCGATGCTCGACGTGGCGATCGTGCCGCTCCTGTGGCGGCTCGATTATTACGACATCCAGCTGCCCAAGCAGGCCGCCCCGCTCATGAAATACGCCGAGCGCCTGTTCAGCCGCACCGCGTTCATCGATTCGCTGACCGCGTCGGAAAAGGTCATGCGCAAGTAGGCGGCGGCGATGGCCAAAGAGCGCTCGACCAAACCCTACCTGATCCGCGCCATCTGCGAATGGTGCAGCGACAGCGGGCTCACCGCGTACCTGTCGGTCAAAGTCGATGCGCAGACGCGCGTGCCTATGGAACACGTCAAAAACGGCGAAATCGTGCTCAACGTCAGCCCGGACGCCGCGCACCGGCTGACCATAGGCGACGACACCATACAGTTCGCCGCGCGCTTCTCCGGCGTGTCGCGCGAATGCTCGATTCCGGTCGCGGCGGTGCAGGGAATTTTCGCCAAGGAAAACAGCCAGGGCCTGTTTTTCCAGCCGGAACCGGCTGCCGCTGCGACGGCTGACGCTGCGCCTACGCCGCCCGCCCCCGGCGGCAAGCCCAGGCTGCAGATCGTCAAGTAACAGCGTCGCCGCTGTTTGGCGGCACGACAAGCGCCGACGATGAAGCCGTCCCCCACGCCCGTCATCGAATATTTTTACACCTTGTCCTCGCCGTGGGCGTACTTCGGCGCAACCTCAAGCCGCGTTTCTATCCGCCGGATAACCGTGCGGCGACCCACGCTGTCATCGCAGCGCAACTGGCGGGACTGGACGCGCTGCGCCTGTCGCACGCGATTCTGCGCGCGCTGTGGGCGGAGGAACGCAACAGCGCTGACCGCGCGACGCTGATCGCAATCGCCGGGGAGAACGGCATGGACGGCGCGAGGCTGTTCGCCGCGGACACCACGGCGGCGGTAGAGCGGGAATTCGCGCGCAACTCGGCGGAAGCGGTGGCGCGCGGCGTGTTTGGCTCGCCCACCTATTATTTCGCCGGCGTACCCTACTGGGGGCAGGACCGGCTCGATTTTCTCGACCGCGCGCTGGCTGCCGCAGGAGTTTGACAGCTGCAATCGCCACGGCGGAGAATGGTTTGGGCGCTAAAACAATAAACCGGTTTCCGACAGGGCGGCGCAGACCGCACACGGCGCGTGTTTCGGTACTCATACCAACGGAGGGGAACCCATGCTGAATCCTGAAGAACTCGCGCAGCTATTGCCCGCGGAAACCTCGTCT
>JAIOOZ010000511.1 GCA_021414185.1 Betaproteobacteria bacterium | reverse complement strand
TTACTTCTGACGCTGCTGCCAGGCCTCCCAGCCCTTCCAGTTGCGCCGCATTTCCTCGCATTCTTTCTGCCGCACGCCCGTGACGAGATCGAGCGACCGCTCCGTCATCGCCAGCATCGCTTCGACGGAGTACGCGCCGAGCCCTTTGCGCTTCATGCTGGCATGGCGACCGCCCAGCACCAGCGTGGATATGCCGCAATCGATGATCGTCCAGCAGCACATCGGGCACGGCTCCATGGTCGTATAGAGCGTGCAGCCTGAAAGCTCGACCGTCTTGAGGCTGGCCGCAACGTTGCGGATGGCCACCATTTCGCCGTGCGCGCTCGGATCGTATGCCGTATAGACGAGGTTGCGGCCCTCGCCGACGACGCGGCCATCTTTAACGATCACGCAGCCGGCAGGCCGGTTGCCTTCATCCATCGCCTCCTGCGCCAGTGCCATCGCGCGGTCCATGAAGTGATTGTGGTCGGGTTTCATCTTCGTCCTCCCCTGAAGTGGATCAACTATTCATCTCGACCGTCGCGCCAGTCTCGAGAGCCTTGATGACGGCCTCGAACGTGGCGACTGTCCTCAGCACCTCGGCGGTGCTCACCGGATAGGCCGCGCGTCCGTCGACGGCGTCGGCGAAGGCTTCCAGTTCGATGCGCAGCGAATCGACGGGCGCCAACGCGATGCGCTCGGGCGGCGCGTTGCTGCGGTGTATCTGCAATTCATTCTCGCTGATCGACTCGGCCGAGCCGCGGTCGCCGAACACGTGCACCCGCCAGTAGAGCGGCGTCGCACGCACCGTGGTGAAGGCGCCGCTCACGCCATTGGCGAATTCAAGCATCACGCTGGCGACGTCGCGCGCTACCGGCGGCGCCTTGCGCACAATCAACTGGCCGCGCACTTTTTTGACCGGGCCGATAATATTGAGGAAGGCATCGAGCACGTGCAGCCCCGCGCCCGTGATGCCGCCGCCCGGCGATTCCGCAGGCGAATCGCGCCAGGTGCCGGCGGTGTTGTTCGAATTCTCGTTACTGAAATGGCCTTCGATGTGCAGCAACTGGCCTAGCTCGCCCGCATCCACCGCGCGCTTCAAAGCCACCATCGACGGCCAGAAACGCCGGTAGTGCCCGACGCCGAGCACGACGCCCGCGCGATTGCAGGCATCCACCATCGCCGCGGCGTCGGCGTGGTTCAGCGCAAACGGCTTCTCGCAGAATATCTGCTTGCCGGCGCGCGCGCTGGCTTCGACCATGGGCCGGTGCAGCGAATGCGGGGTTGCGAGCACCACCGCTTTGATGGCGGGATCGGCCATCACTTCCGCGAGATCGGTGCAGAGGCCAAAGCCGTGCTTGGCCGCAAAGTCGCGCAACTTGTCCGGCGCCGCGTCAACGCCGCGCACGAAGCGTATGCGGTCGCTTTTGCCTTGCACGGCTTCGACAAAGTTTTTGCCCCAGCGCCCGAGGCCGACGATCGCGGTGTTTAACATTTACTCAATGTAGGAGAGGACAATCCTACTCCGCTTAAGTCTGAAGGGCAGGCGACACTGCGCCGCGGACGGTGATTGCTCAGCCAATGCCAATAGCAATTTTTCCGGAGTGCCATATATTACGGATATTCGCGCGAGAGTTCGTGCCAACCGTGAATTTAGCGTCAAACTACCCGCTCGCGAAGCTAATGACGCTAGCAAAAATTGCAGCCCTCATTTTGCGCCAGCGTGATCTTAAGTTTACAATCATGCACCGCTCGTCGGCGCCACACCGTCCGCACTTTCCCGCAAAGCATCGGTGACAAGCCCAATCGCAGGCAGCGCATCAAGTCGCTGGATGACGTCCAGGAGTCTTTTCAATGTCGCAGGAGGAAGCGCTGCGGAGCCCAACTTGAGAAACCGCTCGCGTCGCTCGGCGTCGCTGCATGGGTCTGCCGGCGTGCCATGGGCATCAAGGGCGACGGAAGTACGAATCTCGCCTCCGGTTAAGTGCAATTCGACCCTGGCACCCAGTTGATTCGGATAGACGGATTCGGCCTTGTCATCCACGAATAGGGCGACCCGGCTTGCGACTTCGCGAAATTCAGGGCGTGCCATCGCACTATCTGAAAACATCGCGGGGTCCTTCGGGTCCGCAAGCAATGCTACGGCAGCGCAGTACGGAATACTGTATTGCGCGCCCATGGTATCGACTGGCGCGGGGTCTCCATTGTTTTTCGCCGCGAATTTGCTGACGCCTACACGCACGGCAGCGATGTCTCGGGCGCGCAAAGGTACGTCTCCCCGTAATTGCTCCAGCAACTGCGCTGCCGTGTGAATACCGCCGCACATCGGATAGAGCTTTACCCAAATATCGTCAGTCGCCCAATGATCGCCGAGACGCTCGCACAGTCTCTCAGCGTTCGCAGTCTTCCCCCCAAAAACTTCGAGCAGGCCGAACCGGCCGTCGATTGCGGCGCGCGGCCCGGAAAATCCCCGTACCGCAAGCTGGCACATGCGCACGCCCGCCTCCGCACTACGCCCTGCGTGCATGCGCTTGACCATACCTCCCCCGCTGCCTCCAGCAAAGCTCTTGATGCCTGACGAAGCCGAGCAGGCAAGCCCGACTGCGGCGAGCAAATCGTCTTTTGCCAAGCCCATGGTTACACCTGCCGCGATCGTCGCACCAATCGGACCTACCACTGCCGTGACGTGGAACCCGCGCTGCGATGGTTCGGCGCCGAGCGCGAGACTTAGGCGGGCCATCGCCTCATACCCTGCAATAACGCCCAGCAAAAGTTTTAAACCCGACGCATTCGAGAGCTCGCATGCCGCTAGCGCCGCAGGGAGGATTACTGCGCCGGGATGCACGACGGCGCCGACGATCAAGTCGTCAAGCTCGTACCCATGGATCGCCGTACCGTTGACCAAGGCTGCAGGAGCCGCGGCCAGGGTATTGGGGTAGCCGAGGACCGTGCACGGGCCCTCAGCGCTCTCGGCCACTGTGTTGCTGGCCATGATCTCGCCCCAAGGTTGCCGGGAACCGAACAGGCCACAGGCTATGCTGTCAAGAATGCATGCCTTCGCCTGCTGGATCACGCGCTGCGGAATCTCGTCGCGACCCATGGAAAGCACAAACTCGACGAACCGCTCCGCGTGCCGTGACGATTGATTTGCCAGATTTTCCATAAATATCGCGCGCCCCGTGTTACTGCTTGATCCCTGCGGTCTTAATGACCTTCGCCCATTTTTCGAGTTCCGCCTTCATGAAAGGCGCGAACTGATCGGGCGTGCTGGACAAGGTTTCGAAGGCCTGCCTCTCCATTTCCTGGCGGTAGTCAGGCTGTGCGGCGAGCTGCGCCAGTTCTTGACTGATGCGATCAAGTATCGAACGGGGCGTCTTCGCTGGGGCCAGTAGAGCGTACCAGGAGCCGACGTCCACGCCGCGCAAACCGGACTCGATCAGTGTCGGGACCTGCGGCATCAATGGGGACCGCTTCGGGCTGGTCATGGCGATGGCCCGCAGACGATTGCTGTTGACGTGCTGCATGACACCCGTGATCCCGCCGAACATCATTTGCGATTCGCCCGACAAGATTGCAACCACCGCGGGCGCCGTGCCCTTGTACGGGATATGCACGATGTCGGTATGTGTGGCCGACTTGAATAATTCTCCGATGAGAAAAAGATTGGTGCCGGCGCCGGCCGAGGCGTAATTGATTTGCCCCGGGCGCGCCTTCGCGAGCGCAATCAGGTCTTTCACCGACTTGACCGGCAGCGACGGATGAGTGACCAGCACATGATAGGAGGATGCCAGCAGGCTCGCTGCGCTGAAATCGCGCACTGGGTCGTATGGCACCTGTTCGAGATTGGGGTTGATGGCCAGCGGCGAGACCATGCCGAGCAGCAGCGTATAGCCGTCGGGAGCGGCTTTTGCGACCATATTGCTGCCGATCGCGCCTCCCGCACCGGCGCGGTTGTCTATCACAAGCTGTTGACCGAGTCTTTCGCCAAGCTTCTGCGCCACCAGTCGCCCGACGAAATCAGTCCCTCCACCCGGCGCGAAAGGCACAATGAAGCGAATCGGCTTAGTGGGATAGTCCTGTTGAGCCAGTACGCTGCCGCCCGCCAGCAGCAACAGCAAACCAAATAACGCAACCATAACGCGATTCATAGCTTTCACTAATTTCTCCTCGGTCTATCAACGCAAAATAATCTAAGCTCGTTGTCAGACTTCGTTAACGGGATTGAGCGCGACGTCAAACGAGTCGTCCCAGGAAAATGCATGTAACCGCGATACGCCGGCCTACGTTGCTCGCACTGGTCGCTCTGGATGCGGCGCTCCGCACAACTCCATGATCGGCGCAATGTCGGAAGCGGTGTCGAGATTGATGACCAGATCGTAGATCCGGTCGCAATCGGTCTCGCTTACGAAACCGGCAGTGAGGCCTTTGAACTTTGCCTTTAGTTCATCAACGTTCATAGGATTCTTGGGGTGCCCCTTGGGATAAAGAACTTCCTGCGTGAAACTGCGTCCGTCGCGCATAGTCACGGTTACACGTCCAGGTTGGCTTCCCAGCCCGGCACGCGCGACGAGCTCTGCGTCATATGCGCAATTCACGCGCTGGATCATCGCCAGAACGTCCGTATCGGTCAGGACCTTTTCCTCGAACTCGTCCACCGTAACCTTGCCGCGCACCGCTGCCACCGCCAGGGCAAAGGGCATGCTGAACTGCGCGGACACGACGGTCTTGACGTCTTTCTTCGACAGAATCGGCACATATTCCAGGAACGACGCCTTGATTTCGGCGATGTCGGCATGACGCAGACCGTTGGCCTTGATCAGCGTCAGCAGCGCTTCGGCTGAAGAATGGAGCGTGGAGTTCATCGGATAGGTCTTGAGCCAGGTTTCCTCGATCTTGTACGACTGCCCCAACCCATCGACGAGGACTTGCGGATCGTACTCGCCATTGGCGAATACGCGGTAAAACCCGTACTCGCCTTCCAGCGGACGTTCGGGGCCGACAAAGCCCCGCTCGCCGAGCAGCGCGGCAGTGACGGCGCGGGAGGGCGTCATGCCGCCATTCAGCCGGCGCGTCCACGCACCTTCCTCATGCCCCTGGAAATACCCGCCGGTCAAAGCACCGGCGATGCCAAAGGCCCAGGTCATCTCCTTCACGGGCAAACCGATTACCTTGCCTGCCGCAGCCGTGCCGCCGAAAGTTCCAATCAGCGAAGGTACATAAAGTCCCCGGCTGAGCATCGGGCGCCCCCGCTGTGATATTGCAATGGCGGTGGCAATGCGGGTGTTGACTTCGTACCCGGCAACAATCGCCTCGATGAGGGCCTTGCCGCATCGCTTCCGCGTTTCTGCCAGCGCCAGCGCAGCCGGAAGGATCATGGGAAATGGCCGGGTCGCCGTGCCGGGATGCACGTCTCCGAGTTCAAATCCTTCGGCCATCGTTCCGTTGGCGAGGGCAGCCTGCGAAGCGAGGGTCTTGCGCCCGCCAGACGCGATTATCGTCGCTTCGGGCTGACCGCCGCCGTGGATCGACGCATATTCTGCAATGGTCTTGCCCCATTGCTTGCGGCAGCCGGTAAAGATACTAGCGCCAAGGCAATCGAAGACCACCGATTTGGCTTTCAAGATGGTCGATTCCGGCAAATCGTCGTACGACAACGACGACACCCATTCCGCTAGTTCCCTGGTGCTCATTCAGCTGCTCTCCTGTTTACTTGGTGATTTGTATTGAGAAACTGCGCGTCGAGCTGCCAACGAGCGGACGAATTTTTACAATCGCACGTGACGACGGTGGTCCGAACCGGCACCAGTTGCAGCGTCTCAGAATTATACGAGATCGCACTGGTCTATTTGGCCGCCCATTCTGCATGGACTTGACAACTTTTCGTGTGTAGCATTCGTCATATTGAAAATCATTCAGCATGGGGCACAGCACATGGGCAGTATTCTCATCAACAATATCGGAGAACTCTTCAGCGGTGATTTGAAAAATCCATTGCTGAACGAGTCCGCCATACTGATCGTAGATGGTCGCATTTCCG
>JAIOOZ010000510.1 GCA_021414185.1 Betaproteobacteria bacterium | reverse complement strand
CGCCAGCGCCCGCAACCGTCCCGACTGAAAATGCTGCACGGTGCCGGGCAGGCTGCCGAGGATGAACGGGCACTGTCCGGAGAGCACGTCGATCATCGCAGCACCTGTGCTCTTGTACGGCACGTGGATCATCTTGAGCTTCGCCATGCTGGCGAACCACTCGGTGCCGAGATGCGTGAATCCGCCGAGCCCCGTTGACGCGTAGGGAAGCGTGCCCGGCCTGGCACGCGCGAACTCGATCAGCTCGGCGGTGGTTTTGGGTGGAAGAGAAGGATGCACCACCAGCACGTGCGGCGAGTAGCCGAGCTCGACGATCGGCACGATCGCCTGCAGCGGATCAAACGAGAGCTTCTGCGTCGCCGGCGTCGCTGCGAAGCTGCCCGACATCGCCATGAGGGTGTAGCCGTCAGGGTTGGCCCTCGCAGTCAGCTCCATGCCGATGATGCCGGCCGCGCCTCCACGGTTGTCGACCACGAACTGCTGGCCGAGCGCCTCGGAGAGTTTCTGCGATATGGGACGCGCGGTGAGGTCGCTGCCGCCGCCTGGAGCGAACGGCACAATCACGCGTACCGGCTTCGACGGATAGGTTTGAGCGGCGGATGGCAACGCGCACGACAACGCCCCGGCAAACGCGGCCACGGCGGCAAGCGCTACATTTCGGGCAAGGGGGGCCATGTGTGCAGAATAGCACTTAAAGCGAATCTGGCAGTTCCGATTCAATCTAGCCGCGTGGATGGTGCTTCGCGTGCAACTGCTTCAACCGTTCGCGCGCCACGTGCGTATATATCTGCGTCGTCGAAATATCGGAATGCCCGAGCAGCAACTGCACCACGCGCAAATCCGCGCCGTGATTCAGCAAATGAGTGGCGAATGCGTGGCGCAGCGTGTGGGGCGACATTGGCTTGGTGAGCCCTGCCAGCAGCGCGTAACGCTTCAATAGATGCCAGAACGCCTGGCGCGTCATCGCGGCACCACGGCTGGTGACGAACATCGCGTCGGCCGCACGCTTGTCGAGTATGCGCGGCCGCCCTTCTTTCAGGTAGCGCTTGATCCAGTTCAGCGCTTCCTCGCCCAGCGGCACCAGCCTTTCTTTCGCGCCTTTGCCGACTATGCGCACGACACCCATGTCCTGGCTCACCTGCGCGACCTTCAGCGTCACGAGTTCGGACACGCGCAGGCCGCTCGCATACAAAGTCTCGAGCATGGCGCGGTCACGCAGTCCCAGCGGGGCTTCGACGTTGGGTGCGGCGAGCAGCTTTTCGACGTCCTGTTCCGTAAGCGTCTTGGGCAGGCCGCGCGGAAGCTTGGGCGTGTCGATGTTGAGCGTGGGGTCGGCCGTGATCTTGCCCTGGCGCAGCGCGTATTGATAATAGCGTTTGAGGCTCGACAGCAGGCGGCTGGTGCTCGTGGCCTTGGCTTTGCCGGCGACGCGATGCGCAATGTACGTAAGCAGATCGCCGTGATTGGCGGCGAGCATGGCCTTGCCCTGCGTTTTATCCAGCCAGGCTGCGAACTGCGTCAGATCGAGCCGATAGCTGGCCAGCGTATTGCGCGAGAGGCCGTCTTCGAGCCACAGCGCATCGCAGAATTCATCGAGCCCGTTGTCATCCGGCATTTTCGTGCTTCAACAACCACTGTTTAATCTGTATCGGTTCGCCGCCGCGCGCGTGCATGAAGCCGCCAATGCCGCCGCTCGCGACCACGCGATGGCAGGGAATGACGAGCGGAAGGCGGTTCGCGCCGCACGCACCGCCGACCGGGCGCGGCGCGCTTTTCAGCTTCTTCGCCACGTCCATATAGGTCAACGTTTTGCCGCTGGGGATGGCGTGGATCGCCTTCCACACGCGTTGCTGGAACGCGGTGCCGCGGAATTCGAACGGCAAATCGAATTGAAACCCGGGATCGGCCAGATATTTTTCAAGCTGGCGGCAGACTTTCGCGGCGAGCTTGTTGGTCGGCTCAAGCGTCGCCACGCCGCGCGGTAAATATTCAATGCGTGTTACGAGGTCGCCGGCGGCGCGGATGCCGAGCACCGCAAAAGGTGTGAAGAACTTGGCGTCGAACAGTTCGCCGGGTGCTGCGCGCTCAATCTTGATGCGGCTGTTCAATAGTCCCGGGATATTGACGCCATCACGCGGCAGCATGCGCTCCGCCTTTGCGCAGCTTCTGCAGGATGATGACGATCACGATCAGCCCGACGCCGATGTAATCGAGCATCGCCTTCGGATAGACGAGTGCCAAGCCGGCAATGATCAGCAGCCAGCGTTCGGGCGAGGTGGTCTTCTTGAACAACCACCCCTGAACGCCGGCGGCCAGCGCCGCGATGCCTATCATTGCCGTCACGCTGACCACTGCGATCTCGCCCCACGGTGCAACGGCGAGTTTCTTGAACGAGCCCATCAGCAGCAGGCCAAGCCCCGCCGGATCGAGCACGAACATGAACGGCACCAGGAAAGCGGGCATTGTGTACTTCCACGACTGCAACGTCGTCTTATACGGATCGCCGCCGGTAATGGCGGCCGCGGCAAACGGCGACAACGCGGTCGGCGGCGAGACTTCGGACAGCACGGCGTAATAAAAGATGAACATGTGCGCAGCATAGTCGGCAACGCCCAACTGCATCAATGCCGGCGCTGCGATGACGGCGCAAATGATGTAGCTCGCAGTGACGGGCACGGCCAGGCCGACGATCCACACGATCAACGAAGTCATCACCGCGGTCAGCAGCAGCTTCACGTCGTGCAACAGACTCGCCGTCTGCTCGAAGCCCACTGCTCCCAGTGCGCTCATGATGAGGCTGGTGCCCGAATCCGCGTACTGCAGCACGATGGAACTGAATTTGAGGCCGAGGCCGGTCAGCGTCACCACGCCGACTATCAGCCCCGCCGCGGCACACGTCGCGCCCACGCTCAGCATGCCGACCGAGCCGGCTTCGAGCGCCTTGATGAGGCCGGAATTCCACAGCCCCGCGCCCAGCGGTTTTTTACCGCGCAGCACATCGTAGGGAATCAGCGCGCAATCGACGTGCAGGAAGCTGCTCGCGAACGCGACCACGGTCGCCCAGAACACCGACACGGCGGGCGAGAACCCGATCACCATGAAGAAAATGATGGCGACCAGCGAGAGGAAATGAAACCAGTAATTGCGCGTCAGCATGCCGATGGTCGCGTGCTTGTCGATGACGACATTGGGCATGCCGAACTTGCGCGCGTCGATTTCGACCATCAGGAACAGCGCGAAGTAATACAGGAGCGTCGGTATCGTCGCCATCAATATCACGTCGAGATACGAGATATTGAGGAACTGCGCGATGAGGAACGCCGCGGCGCCCAGCACCGGCGGCGAGATGATGGCGCCAAGGCCGCCCGCGGCGAGCAATCCGCCTGCGGCGTCTTTGCCGTAACCCGCTTTCACCAGCATCGGATAAGCGACCGTGCCCAGCGTCACCGTGGTCGCAACGCCGCTGCCCGACGGCCCACCCAAGAGGAAGGATGCGAGCACGATGGTGCGCCCGGCGCCGGTCGGCTTGCCGCCCATTGCCGCGAATGAAAAGTCGATGAAGAATTTGCCGGCGCCCGAATATTGCAGGAACGCGCCGTAGATCGTGAACAGGATGATCAGCGACGACGACACGTCGATGGCGACGCCGAAGATGCCTTCGAGCGTCATGTACATATGGCCGACGATGCGGCCGGTGTCCATGCCGTAGTGCGTCCACGGTGGCGGCAGGTACTGGCCGACCACCGCATACGCGAGGAAGCCGATACAGATTGCCGGCATGATCCAGCCCGAAGTACGGCGCGCCGCCTCCAGCACCAAAAGGATCAGCGCAATGCCGAGGATCTTGTCCCACAAATTGGGGTCTATCGCGCGTTCGAGGAACGCGTCGCCGCCGAACAGCATATTGCAAACGATCACCAGCGAAAGGAATGCCGCCAGCCAGTCCCACCAGCAGATGCGATGGCGAAAACGCTTCGCCACCGGGAACAGCAGAAAACCGAGGAACAGGACAAAAGCAACGTGGATGCCGCGCAGCACGTGCGTCGGCATGATGCCGTAGGCGGCATACAGGTGGAAGATCGACATGATCACCGCCAGCGCGGTGGCCATTATGCCCAGCGCGCCCGGCAGCTTGTTGATCGCGCCTTCTTCTTCTTCGATGTACTGCTCGGCCTTTTTGATTGCCTCGGCCGAAACGACGGGATCGTCCGCGCTCTTCTTATGTTCAGCCATGACGCTCCCTGATGACTAGGGATGAAGTAAGGAGCGAATTGGGTTTGTCCTCACCCTTCACCCCTCACCCTTCACCCTTCACGACTAATTAATCTTGACGCCTTTTTCGGCAAAGTATTTCGCCGCGCCCGGATGGAACGGCACCACTGCCGCGCCCGGGGTCTGATACTTGTAGTCGAAGTTTTTGGCTTCGGCGTGCACGCGGATCATGTCTTCCTTGCGCTCGAACACCGTCTTGACGATGTCGTAGGCGAGCTGGTCGCTCATCCTTTCGTCGGCCAGCAACACGTTCCACACGGTCGTGATCTGGTTGGCGGTCTCCTGGCCCGGATACGACTTGGCGGGGATCACGTCCTTCACATAAAGCGGGCCGTATTTCTTGACCATGGCCTCTTGCGCTTCAGAGTGATCGATCAGCCGCAGCTTGAGACCGGGCGTGGCGCCCAGATCGGTGACCGCCGGGGTCGGGATGCCACCCACCCAGAAAAACGCGTCGAGCTTGCGGTCCTTGATTGCTTCGGCCGATTTGCCCGGATCGAGACGTTCGCGCGTGAAGTCTTTCTCCGGATCAATGCCGTACGCTTCGAGCACGCGGTAAGCCATGATCTGCGTCGCACTGTTCGGCGCGCCGGTGGAAACGCGCTTGCCTTTCAGGTCCGACATCTTGGTGATGCCGGTGCCGTCTACCGTCACGATGTGCATGCGGTTCGGGTACAACACCATCAGCGCGCGCACGTT
>JAIOOZ010000509.1 GCA_021414185.1 Betaproteobacteria bacterium | reverse complement strand
CGCCGATGGCACCACGATCCTTTTGATCGAGCACGACGTGAAACTGGTGATGGGATTGTGCGACCGCGTCGCCGTGCTCGACTACGGCAGGAAAATCGCGGAGGGCGTGCCGGCCGCGGTGCAACGCGATCCCGCCGTCATCGAAGCCTATCTCGGCAGCCCAGTGGCGTGAGCGGCCAACCGGAAGAGAAGCTTGCGGCAATGCTCTCCGTCGAAGGGCTGAAGGTTGCCTATGGCGGCATCAATGCGGTTAAGGGCATAACATTTGCGGTCAACGCCGGCGAAATGGTGACCCTGATCGGCGCCAATGGCGCCGGCAAAACGACCACGTTAAAGGCGTTGACCGGGCTGGTTCGCCCCACTGCGGGCCGCGTCCGTTACAATGGCGCTGATATCACTGCAATGCCGTCGCATCGCCTGCTGGCGCTAGGCATTGCGCTGGTGCCGGAAGGCCGCGGCGTGTTTCCGCGCCTGACCGTGGAAGAAAATATCGACATCGGCGCCTATTGCCGCAACGATAAGCCTGGAATAGATGCGGACCATGATTATGTCTTTACGCTGTTCCCGCGGCTCGCCGAACGCCGCCGCCAGGTCGCCGGCACGCTGTCGGGCGGTGAACAGCAGATGCTCGCGATCGGGCGCGCCATCATGGGCCGGCCGCGGCTTTTGCTGCTCGATGAGCCGAGCATGGGATTGGCGCCGCTGATGGTGCAGAAAATATTCGCGACCATCCGTGAGATTGCCGCCACGGGTGTGACGACGCTGCTGGTCGAACAAAACGCGCGGCTGGCGCTCGAGATGTGCGACCGCGGCTACGTGATGGAAAGCGGAGAGATTACTTTGCAGGACCAGGCGCGGGCGCTGCTGGCCAATCCGCTGGTGCGGCGCGCCTACCTGGGCGAATAAGGACTGGCTATGAACAAGACCGAAGTCCTGCACACACTGTTGTTGTGTATCGGCGCCGCCGCGCTGGCGGGCGCGCTGGCGTTTTTGTACGACAAAACGCAGGCCGTCGATTTGCGCGAACAAAACGAGATCCTGGGCTTTTTGCGCGAGCTGAAAGAGGTCGACAATCGCTGGGACCACGACGTGCTGCGCGCGCGCGCCGAGCTGGCGACCGCCGATCTGCCCGCCACCAATCGCGGCGCCGCTGCCGCCAAAGCGCTGCAAAATCTGAGTGCGGCCGTCGAGCGCACGCAGAGCCCGGCCTTGAGCGCCGGACTCCCTGAACTCAGTGCCGCGATCAAGGAAAAAGCCGCTCTGGTCGAAAAATTCAGGGTTGAAAACGGCACTGCCCAGGCGGCGCTGAGCGATATCGCCAAAAACGCGGCCGAACTTGGCACGCTGGCGGGCGGGCTGAAAGCGCGACCGCCAGCGCTCGATCAGGCGCTCAACACGCTGACCACAACCGCCCCGCAGTATTACTGGCTTGGCCAGGACAGCCAGCACGCGGGCATTGAAACGGCCGCCGCACAACTGCGCGCGCTGCCGGACGCCCTGCGCGACCCCGCGGCAAAGCTAGACAGCGCCGTGCAGGCCCTGCTCAAAGCCAAACCTGCCGGACAAGCGCTGTCCACCAAATTGGCGTTGCTGACATCCGGCCCGCGACTGGACAACCTGACCCTGTCATTCAACAGCGAAGTCGAAGCGACGCTGCAGGACAAGGAGCGCTACCGCGTTTACCTGATCGCCTACGCCGGTGCACTGCTGATCCTCCTCGCCTATCTCGGCGGCAAGCTGAAAGCCTCCAACGTGGAACTCGAGAAACGCGTCGAAGAGCGCACGCGCGAGTTGTCGGCAGCCATGCAGCACCTCAAGGAGTCCGAGGCACAATTGATCCAGTCGGAAAAAATGTCTTCCCTCGGCCAGATGGTGGCGGGGGTCGCGCACGAAATCAACACGCCGCTCGCCTACGTCAAGAACAGCCTCGGCACGGTGTCCGACAAGCTGCCGGAACTGAAGAGCGTGCTCGAAAACTGCGAGAAATTGCTGGCGTTGCTGCAGGCCGGCAACGACGCCAGCGGGCTGTCGAAACAGTTCGCGCTGGTCTCGCAGCAAATCGCGCAGTTGAAGCAGCAGGGCGTCGTGGACGAACTGGCCGGCCTCGTCAAAGACGGCCTCTACGGCACCGGCCAGATGGCCGAGATTGTCGGCAACCTGAAAGATTTCAGCCGGCTCGACCGCAGCAAGGTGACGAGCTTCAATTTGAATGAAGGCCTGCAGAGCACCCTGCTGCTCGCCAAACACCTGCTGAAAGCGGTGACCGTCAACAAGAATCTGGGCGACGTCAAACCCATCGTGTGCTCGCCGTCGCAGATCAACCAGGTGTTTCTGAACCTCATCACCAACGCCGCGCAGGCGATGGGAGAACGCCAGGGCACCATTACGCTGACCACCCGCGCCGAAGGCGACGGCGTCGCGGTCGATGTCGCGGACGACGGCAACGGCATCGCACCCGAAGTGCTGCCGAAAATCTTCGATCCGTTTTTTTCGACCAAGGAAATCGGCAAGGGCACGGGACTCGGGCTGTCGATTTCGTACAAAATCGTGCAGCAGCATGGCGGCCGCATCAACGTCGAATCGAAAGTCGGCAGCGGCACCCGCTTCACGGTGTGGCTGCCGTTCAAGCCGCCGGCGGATGCCGGACTCGGAGCCTGACCGCGCGCCATGGCAGATCTGCAAAAAATCGGCAAGTATGATGTCCAGGACGTCCTCGGCAAGGGCGGCATGGGCAGCGTGTACCGCGGTTTCGATCCCGTCATTTCGCGCCAGGTCGCGATCAAGGCGATCTCCAAGGCATCGGTCGGCGCCGACGACCTGAAGCACATCATGCAGCGCTTCCGCCACGAAGCGCAGGCGGTCGGCCGCCTGGTGCATCCGCGCATCGTGCAGATTTACGACTACGGCGAGGACGACGCGGTCGCCTACATCGTGATGGAGCTCGTCAACGGCAAAACGCTGGCGCAGCATCTGCAGCAGGAAGTCAGCTACGAAATCCGCGAAGTCGGCGAGATCATCCGCCAATTGCTCGACGGCCTCGGCCACGCGCACGCGGCGGGCGTGATCCATCGCGACGTCAAACCGTCGAACATCCTGATCAACAACGACGGCCGCATCAAGATCAGCGATTTCGGTATCGCGCGCATCGAGTCCTCGCAATTGACCCAGGTCGGTGACGTGCTCGGCACGCCGCATTACATGGCGCCGGAGCAGTTCCTGGGCATGGATATCGGCGTGGAAGCGGACCTGTTCTCGGTCGGTGTCATCGCCTATGAACTGCTGACGGGACGCAAGCCTTTTACCGGCAACTCGGCGGCCGTCATGCACCAGGTGCTCAACCAGGCGCCGGTCAATCCGTCGGAATTGAACCCGCGCCTGTCGCCGCTGCTCGACCGCGTGCTGCACACCGCGCTCGCCAAAAAACGCGAAGACCGGTTCCGGAGCGCGCGCGAATTTGCAGAAGCTTTCCGCGTTGCCATCGACGCCTCGATTGCCACCGCGACTGCCGCGACCACCATAGACGGCAAACCGCCGCCCGATGGCGCGGCCCTCATGAACGCCGCGAAGCTGCTGAGCGCGCCGCCCGCAGGCGGCGCGGCGTCAGCGGATGGTGATCTGTCTTCACTCCTGACCGGCGACAGCGCGATCAGCATTGACACCGGCGTCAAGCAGGCACGGCTGCTGGTGGTCGACGACGAGGAACGCATATTGTCGGGGCTGAAATCGCTGTTCCGCCAGCGCTATCACGTCTTCACCACGACCGACGGCAACAAGGCGCTCGCCTTCATGGCCAAGTACCACGTCCACGTCGTCATCAGCGACCAGCGCATGCCCATCATGCCCGGCGTCGAGCTCTTGCGCCGCTCGCACGAAATTTCGCCGACCAGCGTGCGCATACTGCTCACCGGCTATTCCGATCTCGCCTCCATCGTCGGCTCCATCAACGACGGCGAGGTCTACCGCTTCATCAGCAAGCCGTGGGAC
>JAIOOZ010000508.1 GCA_021414185.1 Betaproteobacteria bacterium | reverse complement strand
AATACGGGCAGCGTCACGCTGGCGGCCCCGACGCTCGGGGCGAACGCTCCGATTACCGTCAAATCGACGGGCACACTGACATTGCCGGCCTTTGCGTTCAGCACCGGCACCGGCTCGATCGATCTTGAAAGCAACGGCGGCACGCTCGCCACGAACGGCACGCTGACCACCACGAGCGGCACCATCACGCTGGTTGGCTCGGCCGGTCTTACCGTCGCGCATTTGCTGACATCCGGCAGCGGGCCGATCAATTTGAGCACCACAACTTCAGGCGACTTTACGCTGTCGGCAGGCGGCATCACCTCTACCAGCGGGAACTTGTTGATCAGCGCGCGTGACACGGTGGACATAAGCGCGGCGATCAATACCGGCTCTGGAACCGTCACGATCAACGCCAATACGGATGGCGCGGGCGGCCAGGGTTTCACGCAGAGTGTGGGTGCGGGTTCGATAACCACCACCAATGCGACGCCGGGTGCGGTGGCGATAAACGTAAACGCCGCCGGCGGCGGTACAGGTGCTGCCGCGTTGCGCAACATTACCACGGGTGCGGGCGGCAAGATCACGGTAGCAACCAATACCGGCGGCAACGCCACGGGCGGTTCGATCACGCAAACTGCGGCGACGCTGCTCACCAGCGGCGTGGGCGGCACCGTAGCACTCTCGACGGGCGGCGCGGCAAGCTCCATCGGTTCAGGTGGCGCGAACATTCTCACCACGACGAATACGATCACGGCGAGCTCGGGCAGTACGGGCGTGTTCATCACGGAGACCAACGGTGCGGACTTCACTGCAACCGCGACCGGCGGCGGCAATATTCAGCTCACTGCATCGAACGGGTTATTGAATATCGCCGGTGCGACAACCACGACCGGCAACATCACCCTTACGTCTACCGCAAATCAAATTTCGCAAGCGGCTGCGTTGAGCGGAAACGTGCTGACGACCAGTTCGGTCGGCGGCGCCACCTTGAACAGCGCCAATACGGTGTCGGCCTTCAGTGCTACCAACACTTCCAGCGGCAACGTCAGTCTGACCAATACCGGTGCGCTCGATATCGCGGCGGCGGGCATTACGCAGAACGTTGGCAACCTGACGATCACCAATACTGGCGCAATCACCCAGACCGGCACGATCAGCAATAACGGCGGCGCGAGCATCGCGACCATCGCTGCCGGTGCGGCGAACAACATTACACTTGGCGGTGCGAACGATTTCACCGAAGTGAAGATCACCACTGGCAAGGACGTCACGCTCAACGACACCAACGCGCTGAAACTTGGAGCGTCCACGGTGTCGGGAAATTACGCGGTAACCGCGGTCGGCGACATTACGACGACCGGCGCGCTGGCGCTGAATGGTGTCACGAACAGCATTATGGCTTCGGGCGCAGCCAAAGATGTCATCATCTCGAATGCTATTACGCGCAACAGCGGCGTTGCGGGAACGTTGGCGATCTCGGCGAAGCGCGACGTGACCTTCGCGACCGGCGGCAGCGTTGACGGCACGGGTGGTGCGGGCAAGGTAGACGTCACCCTGACTTCCGATTCTGATTCGGCGGGCGGCGGCGCGATTTCGATGGTTTCGGGAACGTCGATCAAATCCAACGGCGGTAACATCGTATTGACCGGTGGTACCGGCAATGCGGTCAGCGCCACGGACGGCGTGGCCGGTGTGAGCCTCACCAACGCCAATCTCACAGCGGCGGCGGGCGGGATCACGGTCAACGGAAAAGGTTTTGCTGGCACCAGCAATAACGTCGGCGTATCGATTGCGGGCGGTTCGCAACTCACTGGCGATGGCGGCATCACTATCAGCGGCACAGGCGGTGCTGCGTCCGGCACCGGAAACTTCGGCGTTTCGCTGAATGGCGCTTCGACCCTTGTTGCGACGGCGGGTGTGGGCGGAATTACGATTACCGGCACGCGCGGCGATGGTACAAGCAGCAACGAGGGTATCGTGCTAGACAGCAACGCAACGGTTCGCTCGACGCTTACGGGTACCGGCGCGATACTACTCACCGCGGGTGGCGGTGGCACAGTAACCGGTACGGGGAATGTCGGTATTGCCGTTGCCAACGGTTCGGTTGTCGAGTCGCTCAAGGTAGCTGGCGGCTCATCGGTTACGCTGACTGGTTCCGGCGGCGCGGGCAGTGGCGTCGATCACGGGGTCTACATTTCCGGTGCGGGCGCGCGCGTGAGTTCTGTCAGTGGGGCGCTCAATATCACCGGCACGGGCCAGGGCAGCGGAACCGACAACTACGGTGTTCGAGTGGATGGCGGCGGGCTGATTCAATCCACTGGCGCAGGCAACATCATAATCAACGGTACCGGTTCCAGTACCGGTACCAACACCAATGTCGGCGTCTATGTGCTCGGCGCAGGTTCGAAGATCAGTTCGACCTCTACAGGGACCATCGACGTTACTGGTACGGGCGGCAATAGTTCCGGCGTGCAGAACATCGGCATTTTTGTGCAGACCGGCGCGAAAATTGAATCCACCGGCGGCGCGGGTGGAAGCGTAACCCTTAACGGCACCGGCGGTAACGGCAGCAACAATAACTGGGGCGTGGCGGTCTCGGGTGCGGGCAGCGCCGTCAACTCCGCGAACGGCGCTATTACCGTCACGGGCACGGGCGGCACCGGTACTGGCACAGACAATTATGGCGCCTTTCTTGATATTGGCGGGACGGTCGCATCGACCGGCGCGGGCAATATCGGGATTACGGCCACGGGCAAAGCGGGCACGGGCACCGGCCACGGCCTGGTATTTGGCGGAGCTGCCGCAAGTTCCATCAGCAGCACGTCAACGGGAACGATTACCGTCACCGCTACTGGTGCGGGCGCCGGCGGCATCGGCATTACGAACATCGGGGGCGGCGCGCATACCATCGGCGGCGGCTCCGGAAACATCACACTTAAAGCGGATAGTCTCGCGTTAGACAGCATCACCCAGTCGACGACGGGCAACGTCTACCTGCTGCCAAAGACCGCGGCGACGGCAGTGACGATCCGGGGTACCACGGGTGGCGATATCACGCCCTTTGACCTGAACCAGACCGAACTCACCAACATCACGGCCAACCGCATCTTCGTGGGTGAAGACGCAACGCCGACAGTGACTGCCGGTGCGATTGCGCTCGGACCTTCGGGTTCAGGCAACATCAACATTGGTGCTTCTAACATCACTATCTCCGGGGCAAGCATCACGGCGGGCGGCCAGACGTTGCAGACATCCGGCAACGTCACGCTTAAAGCGACGGGCGCCGTGGACGGCACGGCCATCGCAGGCGTAGACATTTCTGCAGGCAGCATCAATATCAATGCAGTGACCGGCATCGGCAGCACCAATCAGCTCTCGACCAGCACCGGTACGCTGGCGGCGGCGAACACGACTTCCGGCAACGTCGATATCACCAACAGCCAATCGCTTAATCTGGGCGGCGGCAGCACGGTGAGTAACGGCGGCGTCGGCAGTCTCACGGTCCTGGTTACCGGCAACGACAACGATCTGACGATCAGTAACACGGTGTCTGGTGGCGGTGCGATCAACCTGTCGGCGGCGCGGCATATCATCTTCGCGCAAGGGGCGGGCATAACCGGTGTTTCGACGACCGGCACGGCAACACTGACAGCGGACACGGCGGGCGCGGGCAACACCACGCGTGGCGCGATTCAGGGCAATGGGGCTGTTGCGACGGACGTCTCAGCGGGCACGCTCAACGCTACGGCAAGCACGGGCATAGGCACGGGCAGTGCGCTCGAAACGGCGCTGACCAACCTCTCGTTCACCAACGGCATTTCGGGACCGGTCAACATCGGCAATACCTCGGCCACGGTGAGCATCAGTGCGAGCAGTAACATCGGAGGTGGCGCGACTACGATCACCACCAGCAATACGCTGAACCTGAATGACGGCGGCGTCGGCACCGCGCTCAACGGCGGCAGCGGCACGATAAGCCTGACCGCGGGCGCGGGCGGGATACGGGCGACGAATGCGGCTAACGCGTTCGCCGAGTTAGCGACGACAGGCGCATCGGTGACATTGAACACGGCCGGAACGGTTGGCACGGCACCAAACCCGATCCAGTTTGCGGACAACACCAACACGGCGCAACAGGTCGTGGCGATTGGCACGGTCACGCAGCCCAGCGCGGTCTTCGTGAACGGTCTCGGCACGCTGACGCTCGGCGCCGTTACCACCAACAACGGCGCGGTGACGGTGAATGCAGCCGACCGCCTGGCGATGACGGGAGCGCTCAACAGCGGTAACGCGACGGTGACGCTGAATGCGGACACCGCCGGTGGTACGAGTAATTTCGACATGCTCGCTGGCGGCTCCATACTCACCACCAACGCTCTCGCCGGCGCAGTAGCGATCAACGTAAACGCCGCGGGCGGCGGCACGGGTAGCGCAGCTCTGCGCAATATTACGACGGGCGCGGGTGGCACGATTTCCGTGACGACTGCGACGGGCGGCAATGCCACGGGCGGTTCGATCACGCAGACCGGCGGCACGTTGTTGAATAGCGGTTTGGCAGGCTCGGTGGTGTTGAATACACCTACCGGTGGCACAAGCGGCATCGGCACGGGTGGCCTCACCATCCTGACGACGACTGATAACGTAACGGCGAACGCCGGCAGCGGCGGGGTGTTCGTGACAGAATCGAATGGCGCGAACTTCACGGCGACCGCGCAAGGGGCGGGCAATATTCAGCTCACTTCGACGGCCGGGACGTTGAACATCGCAGGCACGACCTCGACGGGCACCGGCAACATCTCCCTTACAGCTACGGCGGGAACGATCACACAAGCCGCCGTATTGAGCGGCAATTTGCTCACGACGAGTTCGGTCGGCGGCACCACTCTGAACAGCGCTAATACAGTCTCAGGCTTTAACGCGACCAACACCGGTGGCGGCAACATTCAGCTTACGAACGGCGCGAATCTCATCATTGCGGGCGTTAGCCAGGCGGGTGGCGGAAACGTGACGGTCGTTAACACCGGCACTCTGGGCACCGGCGGTGCAATCAGCACGGCGGCCAACGGCAATATCAGCCTGAGTTCCAGCGACGACATGACGATCGCCCACAACGTGACGGCGGGTGGCGCCGGCACGATCGCATTGAATGTCACGACCAATGACAAGACGCTGACGCACACTGCGAACGCGATCAGCAGCACCACCGGCAATATCACCTTTACCGCGGACAAGATGGCGCTCACCGGCGGCACGATCAGCACCGGAGCGGGTGGCGTGACGCTGAAGAGTTTTCAGGCTGGCGATGCCATCGATCTTGGCAGCGCCGGGAGCGCGGCGGCAAACACGCTGGAACTGTCCAACCCCGAACTCAATACCATCACAACCGCAGGCTTGTTGACCTTCGGCAACACGCTCCAGACGGGTGCTATTACGGTATCGGCGGCAGTCAGTCCGCTGACGGCGACGGGCGGCATTACGCTGATTAACCGCACGGGCGGCATCGTCTTAAATAACAGCCTGACTTCCAATGCGGGTGCCGGTGCGATTAACCTGACGGCGGACGGTGGGGTGGGTGCTGCGGGCATCATCAATCAAACTGCCGGGGGCGTGTCCGGTGGATTGCTGACGACGCGCTCGAATGGCGGCACAACGCTGAACGGGACGAACACCGTCACCAGCTTCAATGCGACAAACATCACGGGCGGCGATATCCAGCTGACGAATGGTTCGAATCTCGTCATTACCGGCATTAGCCAGGCGGGCGGTGGTGACGTAATCGTAGACAACACGGGGACGGTCAGCCTGACGACTGCCCCGGTCACGACGGCAGCCAACGGCAATATTACGTTACGGGCACTTGGCGGCACTTTGACGATCGGCCAGAACGTAACGGCCGGCGGTAGCGGAAACGTGGCGCTGAAGGCTACCGGTGCTGCGAGCGACATCAACATCAATGGCGGCACGGTGAGCTCGACGACGGGCAACCTGCAGGCGATAGCGGGCCGCCACATTCTGACGAGGTGCTGCGAGCGACATCAACATCAATGGCGGCACGGTGAGCTCGACGACGGGCAACCTGCAGGCGATAGCGGGCCGCCACATTCTGACGAACACGGCGACAGGGGTGACGAACGAGTTTGCGACCGGTGGTGCAGGAACGTTGCTGCTGGACGCGCAGGATTCGATCGGGACGACGGGCAACCGTATCGACACGGCGGTGCCGACGATAGCGGTGATCTCGGCGGGCGCGAGTGCAGCGGGCGACATCTTCCTGAACCAGACGGCGGGCGCGCTGACGGTGGGCACGGCGACGGGCCTGGATGGGCGCGCGAACCTGAGCGGTATTACGACGAGTGCGAACAACAACGACATCACGCTGGTGAACCAGGTGGCGAGCCTGACGCTGACGCAGAACGTGACGGCGAACGGTTCGGGCTTTGTGGCGCTGAAGGCACTGGGTGCTGCAAGCGACGTCAATATCAACGGCGTGACGGTGAGTTCGACCACGGGTAATCTGCAGGCGATTGCCGGACGCGACATATTAACGAGCACGGCGACCAACACGACCACGGAGTTCCAGAGCACAGGCACGCTCTTGCTAGATGCGCAGCGCGCGATCGGCAGCACGACCAACCGGATCGACACCAGCATACCGACGTTGGCGGCGGTGAGTGCGGGTTCGGCGGCGGGCAGCGACATCTTCGTAAATCAAGTGGCCGGTGGCGGAGCCCTGTTGGTAGCGACGGCGACGGGCCTGGATGGACGCGCGAACCTCTCGGGGATCGCGACCCAGGGCAGCAACGGCGATATCACAGTGGTGACGCAGGCGGGCAGCCTGACGGCGACGCAGAACGTGACCGCAAACGGTTCGGGCAGCGTTGCGCTGCAGGCGATAGGCGCTGCGAGCGACATCAACGTGAACGGCGTGACGGTGGGTTCGACCACGGGTAATTTGCAGGCGCGCGCGGGTCGTCACATCCTGACGAGCACGGCGACGGGCGTGACGAACGAATTTGCGACCGGTGGAGCGGGAACGTTGCTGCTGGATGCGGGTGACTCGATTGGCACGACGGGCAACCGGATCGATACGGCGGTGCCGACTTTGGCGGCGATCTCGGCAGGTGCAAGTGCAGCGGGCGACATCTTCCTGAACCAGACGGCGGGCGCGCTGACGGTGGGCACGGCGACGGGCCTGGATGGGCGCGCGAACCTTTCGGGCATCAAGGCAAATGCGATAACCGCGAACAACAACGACATCACGCTGACGCTTGCGCAGGCAGGTGTTCTCCTGACCAACAACGCAGCGATCACGAACAATTCGCCTACGTCTACCGGCGCGATTTCCCTCACGGCTGACGACATGAACCTGATCGGCGGTACCGTTGCCGGTGGGCGCGGCGTTGTAACACTAACCTCCACAACGGCTGCGCAACCGATAACTGTAGGAACAGGCGGCGCAGGCTTGGGACTATCGACCGCAGAGATCAACACGATCTCGACCTCGGGCGCCACTGGCAAGCTTCAGATTGGCACCTTGGCACATACGGCTGCGCTCACTGTAGACGGAGCGGCTCCTATTACCGCGACTACATGCTCGCCTGCAGTGTGTACAGATGGGGTGCTGCTGCTGCAGAACGGCGGCAACATCGTCGTCAACGCGCTGATCTCGGCGCCATTGATCAACATGGATACGCCTAACCCGATCCTTGGCACAGGTATCGTGGGCGGGGGCGGCACTCTCAAGATCATTCAATCGGGAGGCATAGGCACAACCGCGTCCCCGTTGCTGACCCAGGTAAGCAGCCTGGAGGCAGCCAATAGCGGCAGCGGTGATGTCTATATCCAGAACGACCGCGACATTACCCTGCTCAACCAGTTCCGCAACAATGTTGCGAACAAAGTCCTCTGGCTGGAAACCACCAACGGTTCGATCAACACCGGTTCGGCCACGGTGTCGGTTGCCGGTGGCGTGGGCAGTCAGATCGTATTAACCGCACACGATGCCGGGGTCGCAGGCGGAGCAAACATCACCGTCGGCAGCGGCGGCATTACGTCGAACGGCGGCATGATTGCGCTGCACGCGGCGGATAACATCACCGTCAATGGTGGCGTGGTTTCGAGCAACGGCAATATCGAGATCATCGCTGGTGCCCGTGGCAACGCAGGCGGCGGCAGCACGTGGGTTGCCGGTTTGCTGAATGGTCCCCTGACGCTGGCGGCAACGGAGTCTGCGGCGGGCGTTGGACTGATCACCTTGAATGCCCCGGTAAACGCCGGTGCGGCCGGGAATGTCGTACTGATTTCGGCAACGAATAACAATACCGGTGCGGTTCCGCAAACCGAGATCATTCAGACGGCCACCGGGGTCATAACGGGAAACAACCTGACCGCCGTCGCATTGCGAGGCACGGGCGGGCAGTTTAATGGCGGCGGCGGAATCTCTCTAAATGCCGCGAATACGCCGACATTGAATACGGTGACCAACGTAAATCTATTTGCGTGTCCTGAAGCAGGTTGTCCGTCCGGGGTCAACCCATTTGCGACGGCGCCGATGATCGCCAACATCGGTCCCCTGAATCCACCATTGGTCAATTATGCTGACGGGCCGATTTTCTATACCTCAGCGAGCACCAATATCTCCGGTGTCGGCACAGTCAATGACTTTATTTTCTATAACAATGGCGGATTCACGCTTACCGGTTCGACGATGTTTGGTCGCAAACTGACATTCGAAACTGACGGCACGATCGACATCAATCTGGCATCGCCAATTACTAATGCCACGATTCAAACCGGTGGCTTCCTGCGGTTCGTTGCCGGCAACAGCATCAACTACAATCCGTCCGCAGCCGGCAACACATTCGGGACGTCAGTAAGTTCGCTGGATCGGGACGTGCAGTTCGTCGCCGGCAACAGCATCGATATCAATAATGCGATGTATATCGGCCCAACGGGTGGTGTGACGATCGACGCGTTCCAGAATATTCACTTTGCCTCACCGCCTGCGCCGCCGCTGGGCCCGCCCTGTTACGTCAACGTCGCTTGTATCCCGGCGAACTACAACAATCCAGGCGCATACAATATATTGCAGAACGGCGCGGGCCTCGTGCAGTTCAGGGGCAATCACGAAGTCGCGGTGGGTGGCAATCTGACGATCAATGCCAACAACATGTCGGTACTTGGCGGCAGCAGCGACGTCAATTCGCAGGTGTTGGGCGAGCGGCTGAACGTTACAGGCAGCGCGACGCTGAACATCGCGGGCAATATCCTTGTGCAAGCCAGCACCCAGTCGCCGATTCCAGGCGGGCCGCTGGTTTCGGACAGCGCGGCAATCATTCAGGCGAACATTCTCAATATCGGTTCGATAGGCGCGCGTACCAATAGCCTGACGTTGACAGGCGGGACAACCACGGTAAGTGGTGCGACCGCTCAGGTTCGCAACGCCGAAGCAAGGGTTCAGGCGACCGGTAACCTTGTTGCTTACCTTGGCGCCGGTGGTCTTACATTGACGGGCGGGTCGGCGACGGTCACCAACACTGCAACCAACGTTGCTCAGGCTTCTGCAGCCGCTAATCTGCAAGGCGGAGCCATTGCACTGGACGTAACCGGCAATGTGGCGGCTACAGCAGGCACCGCGACCGCACAAGGAGGCCGCGCAGTGACGAGTTCTGACGTCAGCGCTGATGCGTCCGCTAACATCAGCGGTGGTGGCGGGCTAGCCGCTACGATTGGTGGAACGCTGAGCTTGCTGGGTGGTAACGCGGTTGCGGCGCCCACCGGCGCGGTTGGCGCGCATGCGCTCGCCAGCGCATTGTTGAAGGGAAACACCGTTACAGTGGCAGTGAACAACACGGCACTCGCTGCAAACGCGATAACGATGACCGGCGGCACGGCCAGCGCAACGGCCGCTCCTGGCGTTGGCGCCTGTGATGGTTCCGGTGGCGTCTGCGCAACGTCGAATGCGTTGTTTTCATCGAATGCAGACAAGGTAATTACGGTGGCAAACGGCAACATTCGCCTGTTGGGCGGCAGTAACGTGAACGCCGACGGCGCTGCAGCGGGAGCCACCGCAATTGCCGGTACCGATGGTTGCCGTATTGCAATCCACGGGCGGTATCAAGTTAAGTGGTAGTGGCAATCCTGCCGGCACGGTTCTTACCGGATCGTCACAGAGCGGCATCTACCAAAATCTGGGCAGTAGCGGAACCGTGATTTCACTGAATGGACTCGCACCGCCAGTCCAGACTTTTGGCGGGAATTCGACTGTAACCCCGGGCGCCCCTGGTCCGCTGCCCGGCTATACGGCCAGCAACGGAATAGCGTTTGTGCTATCCGGTTCGCCGCCGTCCAATCTTGATCCATTTCAGGCTGCATTGTTGAGCTCGCTGAATTTGATTAAAGTTGCGGCGCCAGCGGCTACGTCGAGCTCGAGTTCCGGCGCTGCCAAGCCCAACTATTGCAAGTAAAAACGGGACTTTTTGCGTATCAAGCGATACAGTGGGCGGATAGGGTAGAATCTGGCCGGTATTCTGGTGAAAGTTCCTGATTTTTACGGGAGGAAAGCGACCAGTGAATCCCCAGATTCTGAAAACGGTGCCATTGTTTTCGTCCTTGTCGGACGAGCAGTTGCGTGTTTTGCAGCCTTGCCTGCAGCAGCGCAGCTACCCCCGGAGTTCGTTCATCTTGCGGGCGGGCGAAGAGACTGATGCGCTTTACATAATTCTTTCGGGACGCGTAAAAGTCCTGATCCCGGACGAACAGGGCCGCGAAGTCATTCTGGCGGTGATGGGGCCCAGCGAATTTTTTGGCGAAATGGGTCTGCTCGACGATCAGTCGCGTTCGGCCAGCGTTGAAACCCTCGAAGCCTGCCAGATGCTGAGGTTTTCGAAATCCGGTTTTATTACCTGCCTGAAGGACAACTTCGATCTGGCCATGATCATTATCCGCAATCTTGTCAAACGCCTGCGCGATGCCGACCGCAAGATCGAAAGCCTGGCTTTGATCGACGTCTATGGCCGCGTTGCACGCCTGCTGCTGGACCAGGCCGAGGAGGTCGATGGCATGTGGATCGTTCGCAGCGCGCCGCCCAAACAGGAAATAGCCCGCATGATAGGCGCGTCGCGGGAAATGGTGAGCAGGGTGGTCAAGGATTTGCAGCAGCGCGGCTATATCCGGGCCGAAAAGCGCAAGGTTTTCCTGCTCGACAAGATATCGATGACCAAGCGGGCGTCCAGCAGCTAGGGAAACAGGGCAATTTGACTGGATTCCGCCGGTGACCTTTTGCGGCATTCGACTGACAAAAATAGGCAGTGAAATAAGTTATGGTTTTTGCAGCATTAATTGGCTCTGAGACCTAGTTCACGTTTGCAATGTGCCGGCAGCGAGAACTATGTCACATTCCCTTATTTTCCATCTCTGGCACAAGTCTTGCGGCATAGTGATATGATTTTTGATGTTTGGGGATTTGTAGCTTCCCGTGCGCAGGCGCCGGAAGCTTAACGCGAGGGAAGGAGATTTATCATGTTTTCGAGCAAAGTCTATTTGGTGGGTCTGGGGATGGTGCTCAGTGCGATCAGTAGCGTGGTTATGGCGGCTGGCGCAGGTCAGGTCCAGCACCTGAGCGGAACGCTGTCGGTGCAGCGTGCTGACGGTTCGATCCGCATTTTGTCGCAGAAGTCCGATGT
>JAIOOZ010000507.1 GCA_021414185.1 Betaproteobacteria bacterium | reverse complement strand
GAATGGGGCATCGACGCCGTGTATTCGGCGAGCCAGAAATGCCTGTCGTGCACGCCGGGATTGTCGCCGGTGTCGTTCTCCGAGCGCATGGTCGCCGACGTCAAGGCGCGCAAGGACAAGATCCACAGCTGGTTCATGGATATGAACCTGCTGCTCGGTTACTGGGGTGCTTCTACCCGCACCTACCATCACACCGCGCCGACCAATTCATTGTTCGCGCTGCACGAAGCGCTGCTGCTGATACGCGAAGAAGGGCTGGAAAATTGCTGGGCGCGCCACCAGCGCCACCACCTCGCGCTGAAAGCCGGCCTCGAAGCGATGGGCCTCACTTTCCTCGTCAAGGAGCAGTACCAGATTCCGCAGATGAACGCGGTGCGCTGCCCCGCGGGCGTCGATGAAGCGGCGGTCAGGAAGACTTTGCTCAACGAGTTCGGCATCGAAATCGGCGCCGGCCTCGGCCCGCTAGCCGGCAAGATCTGGCGCTTCGGCCTGATGGGTTACTCGTGCCGTCCCGACAACGTCATGCTGTGCCTGTCGGCATTGGGTTCGGTGCTGTCCGACATGGGCCTGCCGGTGCACGTTGGCGATGCGGAATCGGCTGCCCACGGTGCTTATGCCGCGATGCATGCGACGGCTGCGCAGGCGAAGAAAAAGACCGCAGCCAAGGCCGCCTGACGCTTGACCGTCCTGGCGTCGCCAAAGCGGGCGGCGGCGCCACGTTATAATTCACCGCAGTGAGCACTCCGCCCCAGCTTTGCGCGATCATGTTTGCCGATGTCAGCGGCAGCACGAGCCTGTACGAAAAGCTCGGCGATCAGCGCGCGCTCGCCGCCATCGATGCGGTGCTGACCGAGCTGCGCAAATCGACCGCTCTACAGGAAGGCCGCGTCATCAAAACGATAGGCGACGAAATAATGGCGGTGTTTCCTGCCGTCGATGCCGCCATGCAGGCTGCGTGCGACATGCAGCAACGCGTCGCCGCCATTCCCCCGGAAGACAGCGTGCATCTCGCGATCCGCGTCGGCTTTCACTTCGGCCCGGCAATTGAGGAGGGCGGCGATTATTTCGGCGACGCGGTGAATACCGCCGCGCGCATGGCGGGACTCGCCAAGGGCGGGCAGATCATTACCAGCGGAGCGACGGTAGACGCCCTCTCGCCGTTGCTGCAGGCATCCACGCGAGAAATCGATGCCATGCAGGTGAAAGGCAAACAGGACGAGATCCGGATATTCGAAGTCATCTGGCACGACAGCGCCGACGGTCAGCGCGATCGAGGCGACGCTGACGCTGACCTGTGGAGCACGGACTTTTCAACTCGGCGCGGAGCACAAATCGGCCACGCTCGGGCGCGACGCCGGCAACGAACTGGTTGTGCCGGACAAGATGGCGTCCCGCGTGCATTGCAAAATAGAATCCCGGCGCGGCAGGTTTTTCCTGGTCGATCAGAGCACCAATGGCACTTACGTGACGCTCGAAGGCGATGCCGAACTCATGCTGAAGCGCGAACAAATCATGTTGCGCGGACGCGGCGTCATTTGTCTGGGCCATCCCGCCGGTTCCGCAGGCGCGGAGATCGTTTCGTTTGCCAGCAAGTAAAGCGGCCGAAACGTTTAAATCGTCAGCCGCCTGATCGCTTCCGGATCCCTCAGTATCGATTTCTGCCGCGCGGGCGGCGCAGCGTACAGCGAGGCAGGAGGATAGCTGTCGAGCCGCGTAAGTACCGCCTTGTCACCGCACGCTGTCTCGAAGGTGACTGTCACCTGCTCACCGCTGGTGGCGCCGGGATTGAAACAAGCCCGTCCGAGCTTGGCATTGAGCGGCTTGAGGACGGTGCTGGCTACGAGGTCGGTCAGCGGCCCGCTGCCGCCGGAAAGCTGCAGATCGTAAATCGCCGGCGCGCCCGCGCGGCGCGCAACGGCGATGACCGCCTGCAGCCCGACCAGCTCGCGCGCAATCGCGTTTTCCAACCCTTTGTCCGGCAAGCCGTCGATCCTGAGCGCTACTTTTTGCCCGTTCGCATTGAAATGCCGCACGAAAAAATCGCGTGAAAATTCGTCGGCTATCTTGCCGCCGATCGCCGCCAGCGCCTGCTCCTCGGTCGACCATGATCCTGCCGCGACGGGCATCTTGTTGTTGTAATAGATTTCCTCGCCGCTTTCTTTATCGACGCACTTTACCGTCCACGAAGTCAGCATGTATTTATTGATCGTGATGCCGGACGCCTCGAGTTTCGCGGACAATTTCTTGAGCCGGGCCTCGCCGATCACCGCGAAATCGGCGCCTTTGGCCGTAGCGGCGTTAGCCTGGCCATTGTCGGACCAGATACGGAAACCAAAAGACTTGATGCGTTCTTTAAGGAGATTTTCCGCCACTTGCGAATTTTGCGGGGCCGCGGCGTTGCCTTCCCCGCTTACGCTGATCGCAACCGAAATTTTCGGATCGCCATTGTTACGGATGAACTCAATGCGTTCGTCGCGCGACATCTGGTTGAGCGACTTCTGCACTTCACGGATTCTCACTGTCGCTTGAGTAGTCACGTACATCAGACCGTCCTTGCCAAGCTCCGGCGCGCCTTCCTGGACGATGCTGGCTATATAGTTGCCGCTTTTCGACAGCAGCTTGTTGCGCAGCACGTCGTAATTCTTGGCGAGCGATGCGCGGTCTACATACAGCGCGATCGCCTTCTCGACCAGCTGGCTCTTCGAATCCGCGCGCAGATCGGCCGTGAGCAGCGATTTGTCCGCCTGGTATTTCTGGTCACTGGGGTCGGCGAGCCCGACTGCACTAATGACCATAGTGCCGGGCTCGGCTGGCGGCAGCGCAGCCGCCACGGGCGCAGAAACCGCCGCCGCGGGTGGGGCGGCGGGGGCAGGGCCTGCAGCGACCGGCGCAGGGGCATCGCGCAATTTGGATGGCGCGAACACAAAATAGCCTGCAATGCCGATCGCTATGACACCCGCTAACGTTGCCGCAATCGCCAGCATCGGCGACCTGCTCTTCGATGGCGGCTCGGTTGATGGCGGGTGGGCAGGCTGTGCCGGTGCAGTGGCCTTCTGTGGAGGCATTTTCGGAGGCCCGAGAAGATCCGCAATGGTATTGACGCCACCGTTGTTGCCGGCGTTGATGACCGTGCTGTCGCCGTTATCTGCTGTGACATCCGGCAGGCCCGGTACTGCAATGCCCTGGGCCGCCATGCGAATGGCTTCGGAAAATTCGTGCGCCGTCTTGAAGCGGTCTTCCGGACGTTTTGCCATGGCCTTGGCAATCACCGCGTCAAAAGGTTTCGGCGCCTGTACGTTGAGCCTTGAAGGCGGCGGCGGATTCACGCTCAGCACCTTGTGCATGATGGTGGTCGCGGTGCCCGAGAACGGCCGCTCGCCGGTCAGAAACTCGTAGAGCACCACGCCTGCGGAAAAAATATCGGAACGGCGGTCGACGGTCTGCCCCATGAACTGCTCGGGCGACATGTACGCCGGCGTGCCGATCACGGCGCCGGCCTGCGTGTACTGCGAAGACTCGATGCGCGCTATGCCGAAGTCGGCGACCTTGACCTGGCCGTTGGGCCGCAGAATGATGTTCGCCGGCTTGATATCGCGGTGGACGACGCCGTAGTTGTGCGAATACTCAAGAGCGTCGAGCAACTCGCCCATGATGCGCGTGACCTCTGCCATCGGAAAGCGCTCGTCTTTCTCGAAGTGACTCTTGAGCTCGCGTCCGATCACGAACTCCATCGCGATGAACATGGTTTCATTGTCTTCGCCAAAATCGTAGATCGCGACGATATTGGGGTGGTTAAGGCGCCCGGCGGCCTTGGCCTCGCGCTGAAAACGCGTGATGACTTCGGCGGCGTCGTCGCCTTCCAGCTGATCGCGCCGGATCGTTTTCAGCGCGACCGTGCGCTCTATGCTCGGATCGAAGGCCTCGTAGACGATGCCCATCGCGCCGCGCCCGAGTTCGCGCAGGATTTCGTATTTGCCCAGCTTGAGTGGAGCGTCGGCCATGGCGTTACAGGTCCCGGGAGCGGCGGCTTATTTGTACTTGCTGTCGATTTCCCAGACCGTTTTCTGGATCAGGCGCTGCACCATGGTGTCGAGCGTGACGCCGCCCTGCTGTCCCGACGACGCGCCGAGCACGGACGTCGACGTGGCCCCGACTTCCATTTTTTCCTCGGTGTAGCCGGTGGCGACCTGTTCGGTGGTTTCCGCGTTCATGATCTTGTAGCGCATGCCTATGATCCATACGCCGCTGCTGTCCTGGGTCTTGACCGACCCGACCGCGGTGCCACCGACCGCGGCGCCGGTTCCGCCGAAGATGCCTATGATATTGCCAATCGCGCGGCCGTCGAAACCCTTTTGCGCGGCGGCGACCTGCTCGGTCTTCAGGATGTCGAACTTGACCACCCACTTGGTGGTCTTCAGCTTGCCGCGGCCGAGCATTTTTTGCGCTTCGCCCTGGTCGCCGAGGTTATAGGCGAGCGTGAATTCGTTGAGCAGCGGGCCGAGGTTGGTGCGCTCGAGAACCGGGAAGTTGGCTTTCGACAGCTCGATCTCCGCGAAGTCGGCGATGTTGTTGGCGCCGAACTTCTGTGTGAACGTCGCATTGTTGCTCTTGATTTCGCCCGGAATCACGATGAGAGGCGGACCGGCCTTGCTGGCGTTGGGATATTCGATTGGCTTGTAGACGGCGCGGTCAGCGGCCTCGTTGGCGCGCTGCGAAGTCGAGGTGGACGGCGAAGGGCTGCTCTCTGCTCCCCAGCGTGGCTGCGCATGGCTGGCGCCGGACAACAACAGCAATGCAGCGGCAGCAAGTCCCATCAAGGTTTTCGCAATGTCGATTTTCATTTTCGGTTCTCCTGAAAAATGCCGGTTCATTTTTTGCGATTGGCGTCACTGCGGCCGGCTTTGGGCTCGCTGATTTGCGCGTTGTTGCAGTAATCGCTGTAGAGCTTGGACACGACTTCATCGGCGCGCTCGTTGATTAGGCGGGCGGCGGCGGAGCGTACGTCGCTGCCGGAAAAAACGCCGCCCTGCGCGCCGGCGTCGGCAATTATCGAGCCGCTGCTGTCGGCGAGAGAAAATCCCATGTTGACCGTCACCTCGTTCACGCGGATCACCGGGTTCACGCTGGCCTGCGCGGTGATCAGGCCGCGCAGCACGAAGCTTGCGCCGAGGCGCCGCGATGCCGACAGCGCGGCGTCGGGATTGCCCTTGAAGTAGGCGTCGATTTCAGCCTGCGCAATCTGCTTCTTGATTTCTTCCGGGGTGTAAGTCTTGAGTCCGAGCGCGCGCAGCCGCTGGTTGATGACCTGGAAATGCGGTCCGTAATTGTCCTGGTTTGCCTGGATGCCGCCGCCGGACTGCTGCTCGCCGATGATCAGCATGATTTTCTTGTCTTTGAGCTGGTCGCGGCACGGCGTGGAGAGGCGCTCGGCGATTGCCTGCTGGCGCGCCTCTTCCTTGGCTTTGCCGCTGTTGTCTTCCTGCGAGAACTTGAAACCCTGCGCGTGGCCGGCCCCGGCGCAACCCAGCGCGAGAAAAGCAACAGCCAGTAGAAAGCCAGTTTTCATCGGCATTCGAAAATAGATGGACGGGACGAGCATGTCAGCGGACTTGCAGGCATTCAGTTTAAGCAAACGAGCATGACAAATCCAGATGCGCGTGCGCCGAATCTGGCTTCCATCACGCCCTTTTGCGCGGCAGCAGCGGTTTCAGGTCCGGAAATGGGCGCATTCGACGTCTGGTGACGGATTATTCGACCTTCACGCCTTTCCAGAACGCGATATAACCTTTGATATTGCCCGCCGCTGATTTCGTTTCCGGGTAGTACCACGCGGCGTCCTTGTTGGTTTCGCCGTTGATGACCACATCGTAATAGCTCGCGGTGCCCTTCCAGGGGCAGACGGTATGCGTGCTGCTGTCGCGCAGGAATTCGCGTTTGACTGCAGCGGCGGGGAAGTACTGATTGCCTTCGACGACTTCGCAGTGATCGCTTTCGGCGATTACGGTGCCGTTCCAGCTTGCACGTTTTTTCCGGCTTCCCGGCATTTCACGAATGCGAAAAAAGCGGCACGCCGGCGATCGGCAGTTTCGCCGTCAGGATGCGGCCGCCGTACGAATCGCAGATGTACAGCGTCTTGCGGTCGGCGCCGCCGTATGCGGCGTTGGTCAGGCGGCTGACGCCGTCTCTGGCCTCGATGCGATAAAGCGGTTCGCCGAGCGGGCTCAACAGCCACACGATGCCGACGCGCGCGTGGCATACCGCGAGATTGCCGGCTTCGTCCATCGCGAGTCCGTCGGGGCCGTGTATGCCCGGCAGATAGCCGAACACGCCCGCCTTGGAAACACCGCCGTCCTTGAGCGGCAAATGCCACATGCAGTTGGCGCGCGTCATCGCCACATACAAAACTTTTTCCGCGGGGTCGAGCACCAGCCCGTTCGGGCTCGGTCCGTTGTCGAGCAAGCGTTCGAGTTTGCCGCCGGCAGTGAGTCGGTAGACACGTCCGCTCGGATCGTGCACGCCGGTCTGACCCTGGTCGGTAAAATACAGATCGCCATTGCTGGCGAACGTGAGGTCGTTGCAACCCTTGAAGCTTTCCGACTGGCAGTGGGTGACGACCGGCGACACTTTACCGCTCGCGGGGTCGAGTGCCATGATGCCGAGCCGGTAGTCGGCGATGAAGATGCGGCCGTCACGATGAATCGCCAGCCCGTTCGGCCAGCCTTCGTATTCGCC
>JAIOOZ010000506.1 GCA_021414185.1 Betaproteobacteria bacterium | reverse complement strand
GGTCATGCTGAAGCAGCAGAAACTGCTGACGCGCGCGGAAGCCGCCGCCATCCTGCGGCCGCTGGAACGGCTGCTTGCGAACCGCGCGCGGCTCGATTTCAATCCGGTCAAGGGCGACCTGTTTTTCAACGTGGAAGCCTATGTGATCGAGAAAGCGGGGCCGGACGCGGGCGGCAAGATGCACATCGGGCGCAGCCGTATCGACCTCATCGCCGCGCTGATGCGCCTCAAGGTGCGCCGCAATCTCATGCGGCTGCTGCCCGTGCTGATGAAGCTGCGCGCGGCAGTTCTCGAAAAGGCCGCGGCGTCGACCGATGCCGTGATGCCAGCCTACACGCACCTGCAACCCGCGCAGGTCACCACATTCGGTCATTACATGATGGGGTTTTACGATGTCCTGACGCGCGATCTCAAACGCGTGCTCGCCGCTTTCGACACCACCAACGAATCACCGCTCGGGTCGGCTGCTTCTTCCGGCACGTCGTGGAATCTGGATCGCCGCTACGTGGCCGAGCTGCTGGGGTTTGGACAGGTAATCGAAAACACCAAGGACGCGGCGCACAATTACGACTGGCTGCCCGAAACGATGGCTGCCTGCGGCATATTGATGAGCAACATCGGACGTGTCGCCACCGAATTTTACATCTGGTGCAGCTACGAGTTCGCGCTGATCGAGCTCGACGGCGCGTTTGCAGCCAGCAGCAGCATCATGCCGCAAAAGAAAAATCCCTATTCGCTCGAAATGATCAAGGCGCGCACCGGCGAGATTTCCACCGCGTTTGGAGCCGTGCTGGAGATACTCAAAGGCGAAACGGGCGGCACTGCCTTCGACATCAAGCTGAGCGGCCCGCGCATCGCCGACAACGCCGTGAACCGCGTGGCGGACATGGCCGCTCTGATCACGCCCCTCATCCGGACGCTCAACCTGAAACGCGACCGCATGTTCACGTCCGCCGGCGACGGTTTCACGACGGCAGTAGCGCTGGTCGACGCGATGGTCGAGCACGGCCTTTCGTTCCGCAGCGCCCATCATATCGTCGGGCGCCTGGTGCGCATGGCCACGGATGCGAAGCTGGGTTATCGCGACGTGACACCGCAGATGCTGGACAAGGCGGCGCTCGAGATCATCGGGCGGGAGCTGAAGCTATCGAAAGCCGATGTGCGCAACGCGCTCGACCCGGCGCGCTTCGTACGCGCACGCAGCGGCCTGGGCGGTCCCGCCGAAAAGGAGGTCGTGCGCATGATAGCCGCGCGCCGGCGCGAAAACGTCAAATGGCAGAAGCAGGTGGACGAACGTATTGCCGCGGTGGCGGCGTCGGAAGGCGCTCTGGCGAGAGCCTCGAAGCGCATAACCTAGTTGGCGGTGGGCTGGCTCGCGAGCGCCACGCGCGGCTGCATGCCCTGTTTTTCCATGATCTCCTGCATGACTTCGTAGTACGTCCAGCCGTTGATGCGCGTTTTGCCGAGAAAGATGGTCGGCGTGTTCATGATGCCGATTTCGCGCGCCTGGTTGACCGCGGCGAGCGCGCGCTCGGCGTAATGCCGTTCGTACAGCGCGATTTTCATTTCGGCCGGGTCGAGACCCACGTGTTCACCCGCCGTCATCAGGGTTTCGTGCTCGCCGATGTCGGCGCCTTCAGTCCACATCAGGTCGTACAGGGCGGTTTTATACGGGAAATCGAGACCACGGTCGTACGCAAATTCCAGGGCCTCGAACGCCAGCATGCTGTACTGCCGCTTCTGCGGAAAGCGTATGCGTGGATATTGTTCCGGCGCCATTTCCTTGAACCACGCGTGGCGGCGCTCGTCGCTGGCGATGGTGTCGGCATTGCGCTCGCGCATCTTGCCTTCGGGCGGGGTTTCCGGGTGCAGCAAGTGCGGGCGCCACAGCGGCTGCACGTCGTATTCGCGGGCGAGTCGGTCCATTTGCTCGACGGCGAGGAAGCTGTAGGGACAGACGAAGTCGGCAAACACCGCGACGCGAAAAGGCTGCGTAGTTTCCTGGGTCGTTGTCATTTGCGTCTCCTAGATAGCTCTGGCCATGGCCTCGGCCGCTTCGACGGCGAGGCTGCCTTCGATTATCCCGCCTTCCAGCGCATTCTGGTCGAACGTCAGGAATGCCACGCTGGCGCCGTTCTCACCGCTGATGATCGGCGCCGCGACCGTGTCGCCGCGCACGTAGCGAAAACCCGGCGGTGCGATTTCCTGTCCTTCCATGATAACCGAACCTTCGAGGACCACCTCATAACGTCCGAATTCCGGCGCGGGCATCGCCAGCGCGGCGTGGGCTGGCACTCTGACGACGACGGCCGCCGGTCCGAAATCGTGCGGCATCAGGAGTTTGAATGCTCCGCTGTCGATGTCGGGCAAAGGCTGCCATTCCGTATCGGATGCGAGCGATGCGAAGAGCCGCCCGCGCAGATTGATCTTGCGCCGCGCCTGGAGGTTGGCCATGGAGATGATGCCGCCGGCGCGCGGATGCAGCACCAGCATGTCGTGTCCGCCCGACACCGCGAACGGTCCGTAAGGCATGTTGTGGTCGGTGTAGTGGATGGCCAGCGCTTCCAGATGCTTTACCCCGCGCGGAAAATCCATCGCACCACCCAGCAGCAACTGGAATTGCGGGGTCAGATGCATATGCGCGTAGACCGACGGGCAGTCATCGAAACGAAACCGCATGGCTTCCGGGCCGCCGTCATCCCCCGACAGCAGGACCTGGCACTCGAAAGACACACCTTCGGAGGCACTGCGCTTCCACGGCGCGTTGGCGGAGTCTACGACGTAGCATTGCTGCATGTGGATGGGATTGACTAAGGTTTGGCGCTCAGTTTCGCAAAAACCCGTTCGCAGCGCTGCCGATCGCCCGCTGTGGCTACGCCAGGTTCTGCGCACCACGCGAGCAGGCGCTCGGCTGGCGTGTTGGCACCAGCAGTCGTTTCGTTCTTGAAACGGTCGCGCAGTTGCTTCACTTGCAGCGCCAGCCGCAGCTTCTGAAATTCAGCGGGGCTGTCGAGGCCCAGCGCCAATTCGAGTTCAAGCAATTTATCGCGGCGTGTTTCGATGCCGTGTTCGACCCGCTTGCGGTAGTCGTCAGCCGATGCAGGCTCGGACAGGGTGCGCATCGCGGCATCGCGGCGTGCGGCCATTTGTTTTTCCCATGCGTCGGGCAGCGGCGGTAACGCAGTCCATTTGTCTTGCACGTCGGCGACGGTATTACCGGCACGCACGCTGGCGTCGAGTTCCTCGCACAAACTCTCTTTCGCGGCCAGCGTCGTCCACACCGCGGCTTTTTGCGCGCGGGTGCGTTCAGCCAGCATCGCATCCACTGCAGCCTGCGCTTTTTTGAAACGGGTTTCGACGCCGCGCAACGAGGGGTCGGGGCTGCCGCGTTGTTTTCGCCACTGGTCCGCCAGATCGCGGGCGGCTTTGCGGACGTCCTGATCGCTTTGATCCGTCGCGTGCGCGAGCTGCTCCAGTTGCACGCAGATGTCATCCAGCGCGCGGCGGCCTTCCTGTTTCTGATTGACCTCTTCCTTGCGCTTGTTCTGGCGTACGGCAAATATCGCATCGCAGGCGGCGCGGAATTCCTCCCACAAAGGACGTTCATCGCGCTGACGCAGCGACAGTGCTTTGGCCTGCTCCTGCCACTTGGCCTGCAGCGCCTTGACCAGCGACAAGGTGTCGCGTTCCATCGCTTTGCCCGCCAGCGCCTTGGCTTCTTCTATCATCGCGAGCCGGCCGGCTTTGGCTTCATCGCGGGCGGCCGCCAATGCATCGCGCAGCGGCGCCAGCGCCGCCTTGATTTGCGTATCGAGTTTTTTCCACGCACGCGGCTCGACGCTGCCGAGGTTGCCTTCGCGCCATTGTTGTTCGGTATCGCGCAGCCAGCGTTCGATCGCGCGCCAGTCGCGCGGTTCAGCAAGCAGGGTAGGCGCATGCGCGCCTGCCGTGGCGATGAATTCCTCGCGCAGTTTGCGCGATTGCTTCCTCAGCGCAGCTTGTTCCGCGAAATGCCGGGCGGCAGGGGCGTAGGCTTTTTCGCAGGCGCCGTCGAAGCGTTCCCACAGGGCTTTGGGTACGCCAGAGTGCTTCTCGTCCAGAGCTTTCCACTCGGCGCGCAGTTTTTGCACTTCGAGCGCGAGCTGCGGCGCATCCATGCCCGGAGTCGCGAGTGCTTCGGCGCGTTCGCACAGTTGCACGCGCGCATTCTGCTGGCCGAACGATTCCCAGCGTTCGAGCTCCACCAATTGCTGCACCAGGCGGCCCAGTCTTTGCGTAGTCGGTTTGGGCAGCAGGCCGGCAGCGGTCTTTAGTTTTTTGATGTTGTCGGCGGCGGCGCGCGCGGCCTGCAATTGTCCAGCGGCGAGCGCCTGTTCAGCGGCGTGCAGCAGGCCGTGGACTTGTTGACGCACTGCGTTGGCTTCCTGCTGGGTGTTCTGAATCAGTACCAACCGGCGCTGCTCGATAATGATCATCGCGGTTTCGAAGCGTTGTGTGAGGGCCGGCGTCCGAAACTGCCGGTTCACGGCCTGCCAGCGCGACGGCAGTTCCGCGTGATCGGCGGTCGTATCCGCCGCGAGTTTCTCCGCTTCGATGACCAGCGCTTCGGCACTGGCGAGCGCCGCGAATTCCTGCTCCCACTGCGTGATGCGCTGTTCAGCTTGTTCGAGTTCGTTGAGCGCCGCGCCTTCCTGCAGGGCCTGCGCTTCCGTGCGCAATGCTGCAAGTTCGGCACGCAGACCGGCTGATGCGTCAGGCGTCGCGGGTTGCGCCAGAGTTGATATCCAGGTTTGCAGCCTGCGCCCGAACTGGGTGTGCGAGCGCTGTTCGTCCTGTTCGCGGGTCAGGCGCTCTTGCACGGTCTGGCGCGCTGCCGTGTAGCTGGCGAGGCGGGCAGCGTCGCCGCTCATGTCCAGGGCATTCCAGCGGCGATCGAGATCGACCACCGCACTCAAGATCGAGCCGGATTTGGCGGCGAGTTCTGCCAGTTGTCCGAGTACCGCATCGGCTTCGGCGGTTTGATCATGCCGGCTCTTGATGGCGTCGAGCCGTTGCTGCGCGAGCCGCGCCACGCCGCGGTCTTTGCTCTTGGCGGCATCGGCGAGTTTTTGCAAGCCCGCGTCGGACTGCACGCGTTCGGCCGCGGCTTTGCGGGTTTCCGCGTGGCCGGCGGTCAGTGCGAGTCCGACCAGCAGGTCTTCATCGGTGATGCCGAGGATGGCGCTGCGCCGGCGCTCTGCATCGTGCGTTTCGTCGAGTGCATGGCCCAATGCGGCAGCGACTGCTTTGCGTGCCGCGGCATCCGTTTCGGTTTGCCATGCGGCGGCGAGCGTCGCGGGGTCGCTGCAGCGTTGTGCCGCGGCGATGCGGACTTCGGCGGCGGGATCGGCAGTCAGCAGTCTCTTGAGTTCGTCCGAATCGGCAGGCAGTTCCGCGATACCGAGCGCGCGCTGCGCGGGTTCGGCGTGTTCGTGCAGGGGCGTGCGTGAAAAAAGGTTGTTGATCATGACGGGCGGTGCGCGACTTTCAGTGGGTGACTTCCAGCAGTATCTTGCCGATGTGCACGCTGGTTTCCATGCGGGCATGCGCGCCGGCGGCATCGGACAGCGGCATGATGGAATCGATAATGGGCGTTACTTTAGTGCCAAGATGCGGCCATACGCGTTCGGTGACCTGGCGCACGATTTCGGTTTTCAGCGACAGCGCCGAGACGCGCAGTTGCGAACCGGTGACGACCGCGCGCTTGGCCATGATCGCGCTGACTGGCACACTGAACTCCGTGCCATCGCCGCCGGAGAGATGCGCAAGACGGCCATCCATGGCTAGCGACTCGATATTGCGCTTGGCGTACTTGCCGCCGACCATGTCGAGGATGACGTCGGCGCCGTGGCCCGCGGTCGCTTCCTTGACCCCGGCAACGAAGTCCTGCTCGTTGTAGTTGATTGCGCTGGCCGCGCCCAGTTTCACGCAGAATTCGCATTTCTTCGCGCTGCCCGCTGTCACCACCACTTTGGCGCCTTCGAGCAGCGCGAGCTGAATCGAGGTCGTGCCTATGCCGCTCGATCCGCCATGCACGAGCAGCCATTCGCCGGCCTTGAGGCGCCCCAGCATGAATATATTCAGCCATGAGGTCATCAAAGTTTCCGGCAGCGAAGCGGCCAGCTTGAGGTCGAATTTTTCGGGAATCGGCAGCGTGACTTCCTGCGCGGCGATGCAATATTGGGCATAGCCGCCGCCGTTGGTCAGCGCGCAGACGCGGTCGCCCGCTTTCCAGCGCGTCACACCGGGCCCGACTGCCGCGACTTCGCCGGCGACTTCGAGTCCCGGTATGTCGGTGGCGCCGGGCGGGCCGAAACCGCGGATGCGTTGTCCGCAGTCGTGGCGGTTGATGCCGGCGAACGCGACTTTGATCAGCACCTGTCCGGCTGCCGGTTGCGGCAGCGGGCGCGTGACGGCCTGCAATACCTCGGGGCCGCCGGCACGGACTATGGTGATCGCGTTCATGGTACTGGGCAGC
>JAIOOZ010000505.1 GCA_021414185.1 Betaproteobacteria bacterium | reverse complement strand
GCCTACGTCGGTAACATGCGCAATCCGCACGGCACGCAGATCATCGACGTTAAAGATCCGAAAAATCCGAAACTGCTCGCCGAACTCACGATGCCGCCGGGAACGCACTCGCACAAGGTGCGCGTGCACGGCGACCTCATGCTGGTCAACCGGGAAGCGCTCGCCGTGCACTCGCTGCAGGGCGAGGTTCCGCCGGAGGGCTACAACGGCGGCATCGGCATATACGACATCTCTAAACCGGCCAAGCCCAGGCTGATTACGGAATGGAATGCGACCCTTGGTCCGGGGGCGGCCCATGCGCGCGGCGTGCATCGCTTCGATTTCGACGGCCGTTACGCCTACATCTCGCCGACCATGGACGGCTACATCGGCAACATCGTGATGATTCTCGACCTCAAAGATCCGGCGAAACCGCAGGAAGTCGGCCGCTGGTGGATGCCGGGGCAGTGGGCTGCCGGCGGCGAGAAGTCGACGTGGAAAAACGACGCGCACAAATGCCATCACCCCCTGCGCCACGGCAACCGGCTCTATACGAGCTACTGGCAGGGCGGGCTGGTCATACTCGACATCGAGGACATGAGCAAACCCAAGTTCGTATCCGGCCTCGACTGGAGCCCGCCGTTTCCGTGGCCCACGCACACCGCGCTGCGCATCCCGTTCAAGATCAAGCAGCGCGATTTCATGCTGGTCTCCGACGAGGACGTGTTCCGCCAGCCCGATTTTCCGCCGTATCCGGCGGCTTTCCTGTGGATGGTCGACGTCACCGACGAGAAGCACCCGCAGGTGATCTCCACCTTTCAGATCGAGGACATGCCCGACACGCCGCAGCCGCGCATGACGGGCTGCCACCAGCCCTGCGAAATCGTCACCGGCACCGAAATTCCGGTGGCATGGTTCGCTTACGGCCTGCGCATCATCGACATCTCGAACCCGCACGCCCTGAAGGAAGTGGCTTACTACATGCCCGACGTGCCAGAGGGTTCCGAGCGCGTGCAAAGCAACGACGTCACCGTGGATGATCGCGGTTTGATTTACCTGCTCGACCTCGTGCGCGGCCTGAGCATTCTTGAACGGACTTGAAGAGCCATGAAACGTAAAATCAAAATGGCAGTGCAGGCGCCGAGCTTCCGGCCCACGGTCGCCGGCAATCACTATGCGGTGGCTACCGGCCATTATCTGGCGACTGCGGCCGCGATGCGCATACTCGATGGTGGCGGTAACGCGGTCGATGCCGGAGTCACTGCAGCGATGGCGCTGCCTATACTGCAGCCCGACATGGTCAGTTTCGCGGGTGTAGCGCCGACGCTCATTTACCTGAAAAAAGAAAACCGCGTCATCAGTCTCGCCGGGCTCGGTTACTGGCCGGCGGCGACCGACATCAATCGCCTTATTTCCGCCGGCAATGGCGAGCATGTGCCTGAAGGATTGCTGCGTACGGTCATGCCTGCGGCGCCGGCCACGCATATCGAAGCATTGCGCCGCTATGGCACGATTTCATTTGAACAGGCCGCTACAGCGGCAATGGAAATCGCGCGCGACGGCTTTGCGGTTTATCCGCTGCTCGCGAGCAATATCGAATACGTCGCCGAACAGTTCGCGCGCTGGCCGGACAATGCGCGGATCTATCTGCCGGGCGGCCAACCGCCAAAGCTCGGTGATGTGCTGAAACAGGAAGACCTCGGCCGCACCATATTCCGCATGATAGAAGCGGAGCGCGCGACGCGCGGCGACCGCGACAAAAAGCTGCGCGCCGTGCACGATTATTTCTACCGCGGCGAAATCGCCGACACCATCGCCGAATATCACAAGCGCAACGATGGTTTTGTCACCAAGGCCGATCTGGCAGGCTTCGAAGTGCCGGTGGAAGACAGCATAAGCGTCAAATACCGCGATTACGAAGTGCACAGCTGCGACGTCTGGTGCCAGGGCGTCGTGTTGCTCGAAGCCTTGAAAATACTCGAAGGCTACGACCTGAAAGCGCTTGGGCATAACTCGATCGCCTATCTGCACGTCATCGACCAGGCGCTCAATCTTGCATTCGCCGACCGTGAGGCTTATTCGGGCGATCCGAAATTCGTCAAGATGCCGCGCGCCGGCATGCTGGCCGATGCGTATGCGGAGAAGCAGCGCGCACGCATCGATATGAAGCGCGCATATCCGACGCTGCCCGATCCGGGCTATCCGGATGGCGCGCCCCAACCTTTCCTGCTGCACGAACGCGCCAAGGATCCCGCCCGCGGCGTCGAACGTGCCTTGCAGCCGGGCACCATCTACGGCTGCGTGATGGATCGCGAAGGCAATGGCTATTCCGCCACACTGTCCGATCCGCAATACGACACGCCAGTGATTCCGGGCCTGGGTTTCGCAGTGTCGGGACGCGGCTGCCAGTCGCGCCTGACGCCGGGTCATCCGAGCCTGGTGGCGCCGGGCAAGCGTCCGCGCCTGACGCCGAATCCGTCGCTCGCATTCCGCGACGGCAAGCTGTTTATGACGTTCGGCACACCAGGTGGCGATGTGCAGTCGCAGGCGATGCTGCAGGTGTTCCTCAACATCGCCGAATTCGGCATGCCGGTGCAGCAGGCGATCGAGACTTCGCGTATTTCGAGTTCGAGTTTCCCGAATTCGTTCGCGCCGCACGGTTATCTGCCGGGCCGCCTCAATGTCGAGAACACTTTGCCGGCTGAAACTGTTGAAGCGCTGCGCGCGCTGGGCCATGACATCGATGTGTGGCCGCATTTCCCCGGTCAGAACGGCGGGGTGTGCGCCATCATGCAGGACCCGAAGACCGGTCAGCGTCACGCCGGCGCCGATCCGCGGCGCGAAGCGTACGCGGCAGCATGGTGACGCGGCGCGCGGCAGCGGCCGCAATCCTGGTGGCCGGCGCGCTGGTGTCGGTATCGCAATCGCAAGCCGGCGACTATCCGTCGCGTCCCATCCGGCTGATTGTGCCTTTTGCGGCAGGTGGCGGGCTTGAAATCACGGCGCGCAGCATTGCACAGAAGCTGACCGAGAAGCGCGGGGCGTCGATAGTCATCGACAATCGTCCCGGTGCGGCGACTATCCTTGGCAGCGAGATAGCGTCCAAAGCCAGTCCTGACGGCTACACATTGCTGATGATAACCACCACGTTCGCGATCAATCCCAGCCTTTACGGCAAGCTGCCGTACGATCCGCTGCGCGATTTCGCGCCGGTGACGCAGATCACCGCCGTGCCCAATATCCTGGTCGTCAATCCGTCAATTCCGGCGCACACGGTGCGCGAACTGATTGCGCT